>NZ_JAAGPL010000013.1:0-128463 GCF_017104785.1 Burkholderia sp. Ac-20353
TACCACGTCCGTTGCGTTGCTTTGCATTTCCTGTGTACACATGACGCCCTCCGGTGAGGAACTTCACGACACGCTGATTTTACCGATATGGCTTCGTTGCCCCTTGCTGTACATAGGATCTATCTGGACATGCTTTCCCGGTAACGGGGCGGTGCGAAGCGCTGGTGACTTGCCCCTTGGTTAGGGCCAGCCTGCTTCTAGCAAAGTCCTTTTGAGCCAGGCGGAACTGCGGGGCGCGGTCCAGCGCTCGAATGACGTGCACGCCAGAAATGCCATGGTCCACGACGATATCGACAGCCTCCTTGGTGAAATCGTCAACGATGGTCAGGCACTTCAGACGCCGCCCGTTCGACGGCGCGCCCATCACAAATCAATAGACCAAACCTCGTTGGCCCCGCTCGGCAAAGCCAACTGGACTAAGGCCGGAAGTTTTATCATCCGAAAGCTGGCGAGTCCACCCCCTTAAGAATGCTGTACTCGGGGTGACAGAAACTAAAGATTTCCCCAGTGGAACCACGAGTTTCCTGTATTCCTTTAAAAGATAACTTCGACTAAAGTTGCTTGGACCGCCGCAAGTTGATGTCTGTTGAAAAGGTACTTCTTGGGGGGTGGTTTGTTATGGCGGTGGCATCGGTTATTTGGTGAGGCTTCCAGTCTGTATCTTAGTGCCTGGCACCATGTGCCAAGTGCGGCAGCACGGATGGTCATAAATGTGCTGCGATTAATATTTGTCGAGTGATTTAATTGAGGCCGCAAATTATGAAATTGATGCATCTTCTGAATTCCGCTGGGGCAGTAATTGTTACGGCGGCGCTCTTCGCGACATCTGCGTCGGCGGCGCAATCGAGTATCGAAGCAGAGCTTCAAGCGAGGCTGGCGGTTATCGAAACTTCTTGGGCAAAGCACGATGCTCGTTCGGTCGCGGATGTGTACGCGCCGTCGGCTATGGCAACTGGTCAGGATACGCCAGATGTAGCCCAGGGGCGTTCCGGTATTCAGGGGTTGGTCACGGAGCTTATGAAGGGCACGAAATCAACGCACATTGAAATTTATGAGGCTAAGCGTCTCAGTCAGGAAGTTGCAGTCTCGTGGGTAACCTGGAACGTGGTAACGGATGACCCGGCAAAGCCGGGATTTAAAACGAAAAGTCTTTTTGTTTGGCAGAAGATTAATGGAACCTGGTTGATTATTCGCGACATGTACGCGATGGGTCCAATGCCGACGAAATAGCCTTCTTCAATTGGAAGGGGGCGAGGGCAAGGGCGCGGGAAGATGGGCCGCTTTTCAGTGTCACGGGTGATTCGCTGAGTCGAATGTGGTCATCTGTCTTGCCCCCTTGATTAGGGCCAGCCTGCTGCGAGACCCTTGAACCAGTGCTCGTTGAGGCATTCATCGCGGAACTTGCCGTTGAACGATTCGATGTCCGCATTCTGCGTCGGCTTGCCCGGCTGAATCAATTCCAACGTGACGCCGTTGGCGTAAGCCCGTTGGTCGAGCGCCCGGCTCGTAAATTCCGGGCCCTGGGCCGTTCGTAGCGCTTTGGGATAACCTCAAGCGCGCTGCTCGGTCAAGTGCTCGAGCGACGTACACCCGAGATGTCGTGGTCCACGACGTTATCGACAGCTTCCTTGGTGCAATCGTCGACGATGGTCAGGCGCTTCAGACGCCGCCCATTCGACAGCGCGTCCATCACTGATCAATTGATCAAACCTCGTTGGGCCCACTCAGCAAAGCAAGATGCTCGCGTCCAATCATGATGCCGTGGCGCCGGCGACGGCGCCGCACGGCGAGCCCTGCTTCACGATAAAGACGTTGCCCGCGCTTGTGGTTCACGTGGATAACAGGCGCTGGCAGTCATTTTTCAACAGACTCTAGCATTCCGAGGGGCAGGTTTCACGCATAAAGAACAGCGTGATGAGTGTCAGCAGTCCCAAGAAAATCAAAAAGCATGCGACCGGCCAGTAAGCTTGGTAATGCGCCAGCAGAGCAGTCGCTATCACCGGGGAAAGACCACCGGCAAAAATCGACGCGACTTCGTGTCCGAGCGCAACACCGGAATACCGGACTTCGGTGCTGAACATCTCGCCAACCAACGCGGGAAGCGTCCCGATCATGGCTCCGTGACAGAACGCGGTTCCCAAGATGAACGCGCAGTAAATCAGGGCCGGTTGCTTCGAATTGATAAGTAGGAAGAATGGGAATGCCATGAGAATCAGGCCGAGCGTGCCGATTAGATACACCGGCTTGCGACCAATCTTGTCGGAAAGACGCCCCCATAGCACCATCGTGATCATCTCAACTATGATGGCTGCGGTGACGCTAGAAAGCATGAGGGGCGTAGGCAAACCAAGGTATTTTCCATATACCAACGAAAAAGCGAGAAAGATATAGGCCGCGCCGTTTTCAGCCATGCGTAGGCCCATGGCCATCAGGATTTCTTTCGGATGGCGTTTAATCACATCGAGGATCGGCATCTCCGGTTTCTTCCCTTGAGACTCGGCCTCGGCGAAGTCGGACGTCTCGGGGAGTTTGCGTCGGATGAATACCCCGATTGCAAAAATCACGATGCTGAAAAGAAACGGAAGTCGCCATCCCCAAGCGAGAAAGTCCTCTTTGGGGAGCATCTGCACTGCTAGGAAAGCAGTCGACGATAGGACGAAGCCAGCTCCTACGCCCAACTGACTATACGCAGCAAGATATCCTCGTTGATGTGGCGGGGCGCTCTCACTGATCATCAGCACGCCGCCGCCCCACTCGCCGCCGGAAGCCACCCCCTGAAGAATGCGCACCAGAACGAGCAGTGCAGGAGATAGCAGTCCGATCTGGGAATACGAAGGCAGCAACCCAATCATAAAGGTCGCGAAGCCCATAATGAAGAGCGTCCATACCAATGAGGCTTTGCGGCCGTAACGGTCACCAATATGGCCGAAAATTATGCCCCCAACGGGCCGCGCGACGAAGCCGATCGCGAAGGTGGCGAAGGCACTTAGCGTACCGATCAACGGGCTTGCGTTTTTGGGAAAAAATATCTGTCCGAAGACTATGGCAGCTGCAGTACTGTATGCAAAGAAATCATACCATTCCATAGCGTTTCCACCGACAGAGGCAATCACAATTTTGCGCAACGTTGCCTTGCTAAGGTCGGAAGTAGCTACGTCTTGTGCCACGATTGACTGGCTTGACATGGGGAACCTTTAGACGCTCAAAATTAAGGGACTGTGGCGACAGTTCGTAGGCGCTGCAAATTAATCAAATTGGACGAGAGCCTCAGTCAGTCTGGTTGCCGTTGTTCGAAAGGCAAGAAGGCTGTTATCGCCCTCACGCTGTGAGACAGCGCTAAGTTGGATAGGGCAGTGAAGGAGCTACAGACAGGTAAAGCAAGCCCGTGCCGCTACTGGCATCAGAAGAGATGTCGAATGCCAGCAAGCGCGGCGAACTGAGAGTGCGAGTTCGAAGGCGTTGCAAGGAACAATACGGCAGGTGCGTATGTGAGAGGCCCCGAGCTTCTGATGGAGTTGGCCCAGATTGCAATGTCTGTCCGCTTGGACAGGCTGTAGTCAAGCGAGATCTGTCCTTGATTCCAGTGGGGGTTAACGTTCAGACCGCTATAGCGTCCGGTCGTGTAAAGATATGCTAGAGACAGAGACAGTGCCGGCGTAAAGCGGTACCTCCCGATCAGATCGAAGTTGTCGAGATGCAGTCCAGTGTGGTCAAGGTACTCGTATCGTACGTCCGAGACGATCCCTGAAAGCACAAATTTGCCGACGCTGTACATACCGCCAACAGCAGCGACACGCTGGTGTTCGACGCCCACCTTTGAATCGAGTGGGCTTGTATGGAAGAGAGCGAAGCCGGCACCTTGGTAGTCGTCGCTCACCGCGCCCATGGAGTTGGCAAGACCGGGACGGTCGATATCGAGATACGCAGCGACGATTCGGTATGACGGCGTCACGTAGCCAGCACCGAAGCTATACGCCCGGTTTTGGGTGAACGCGCCGGCTTTGTTGCTGAAGGCGTACAGTCCCTCAAATGTGAATCCCCCGAAATCCGGTGATCGGTACTTGAGAGAGTTGCTATATCGGAAGTTACCCTCAATATTGTCGTTAGATCCAACGCTTACGCCAAACCCGGGGCCCATACCCTGAGGCTCAAGGTAGTCAAGGTAGTCCCACATCATGTCGTACTGTCGTCCGGCGGTTAGAGTACCGTATTTTTTGTCGCTCAAACCGACCCAAGCCTGACGGCCGAACATGCGGCCACCTTGCCCCAAGGCCCCAGTGGAGGAATTGAAGCCGTTTTCCAATGTCGCCATTGCCGATGTTCCGTCACCAAGGTCTTCGCTGACACGCAAGCCCCACCGGTTATTCTGAAGCGGGCCACTGACCATCTGGACGCCACTCTTTCCACCTTGATTGCTTACGTACGAAATGCCAGTTGAGATAATCCCGTAGAGGGTAACGCTGCTTTGTGCTTTCGCGGGGATGGGTAACACCATGGGAGTGACGGCCGCCAGAATCGCGGCGCATAACGCCGTGGTAGTTGCGCCTTTGTCGGCGTGTCGACTATCCAAGCGGAGCGATCTTCTTAACATTCAATTTCTCCAATTTTTATGTAGGAATACATATGGATTGAATTTGATTTTTTCGCATCCGACCTCGCCGATAAATCTAAGTAGCGTGCGAAGGTGGCGGTCGCGGAGCGTACGCTGACTATCGAGGGTCAATGTGACGACGTCAAATCGGTCGAAATTGGGCCCACTATCAGCGAGGTTGATGGGGGCTGGTGGGAGATGGAGTTGACCCAGTAGTCCGAGACATGACCTCACACTACTGTTGTGAATCCATCGAGCGCGGAGACTCGCTTGGCGAGGCGCGAAAGCTGGCCGCTACTAAGGAGTGGGCCACGCCGTCGACGTTGATCAATTTCGTGTTGCTGGGCTGCGCGTCGGGTTTCACGCTCGCGACGGCGTGTGCGGCATGGTTCGCGCCTTCTTTGATCGCGCCGCTTGCAGTAGGGGCATGCAGCCTGACGGTTGCAGGATGTGCATCACGAGCCGCGTCGTCGGTGCGCAATGCGCGGCTCAGACCCAGATCGATCGTGCAAAGCGCGACGGGTATTCGCGGCGCGCTAGTTGAGCAGAAGTCGCGGGGCTTCACGGCGGGAGCATTCAATCTTCGCGAGTTCTTCCACGGAAAGACGCCCCAGAAATTGAAGCGGATCAAGTGGACCTTTCTGACTTCCGCGTTCGTCATGCCGTTCTTTCTGAACGCATTCGGCGGAAGCGTGCGGTCGATCGGGCTTTCATTTGCGCTGCTTTGCGCGGCTTCTGTGATTCAGTACGCGGGTCTTGTTGCCGAGCGGTGGTTCTTCTTTGCGGAGGCGCGGCACCCGCAGAATCTTTACTATCGACAGGCGTAAGGCAGCTATGCGGTGACCTGCAAGCAGGCACGATGGGACCGTCAGACGCGCAGCAGAGAACATGCGCTCCGGATTGCCCATTGCACAAATGGAGTGTGAGCATGTCGGGTAGTCCCGGACGCGCTGATCGTCCGGGAGCGGCCGCTCGAGTTCACGATTCGAAAAACGGGTATGAAAAGGGTAAGCGTAAATTCCTATCATAAGCCGCGTTATTGATTTTGGAATTTACTTCGCCGATTCCGTATATAGGCTCAGCCTTGCCGAGCGCTATTCAGCGCCTGCAGCGATCCCAAGCCGGCCGCGATAGTCGGCAAGCAGCAATTGCTGCGCGTCGAGCCGGGCTGCAAGCGTCGCTCGTTCGGCCGCCACAGACTCGAGCGTGCCGCGCGCCTTCGCCAACTCGTCGGCCTGCGTGTTGAACGTGACGCGCAACGCCTCGCGCTCGGCCTCGACCCGAGCGTGGTCGGCGAGCGCCCGCGTGAGTGCCGTCTGCAGCTGCTCGCCGTGCGCTTGCTGCTCGCGCAGGCCTTTGGTGGCAGCGGTCTTCGCTGCGAGATCGGAGAGTCTACACGCCCGAGTCCGTGGCCGAATCGACTACGTCCAGCCGGGTCGCCGATCGCCGGAGTGCCTCCGGCGTCACGAGTGGGAACGGCGACACCAGCGCCGAGCAGGGGCAGTAAGTACTCTGTCGCGATGAGGCCTGCGATCTACCGAGCCTCGAGTGAATCCACGCAGCAGAATAGGACATCGCATTGGCCAGCTGCGATAACTGATGATCGGACTGTAGTGATCGATTTATGATGTTCGCCGCACGTAGGTCAACTGTTCAACAAGGTGCAGCAGGGCTTTGATCGTATTCACCTAGATGCAGGGGAGAATCGACGGGAGACGATCCATGTTCCGCAGAGACAGCTTCAATACTGGTCCACTTCGTATCAGAGATGGGTCACTGAAGCCGCAGGGCGGAACGTGTTTGTCGGTGCTTCGTCCCGGGATATTCGACTGACAGGTTCCATAGCCGAAAATTGATTCGCTGGTGGCTCGTTGGTGGAATGCGAGGTAAATTGACCTCACCTCGCTGAGTAATCGGGTAGCCGCACTCCTGCCGGAGTGCGGCCCCGAAGAACACTGCGAGCGAATTTCACCGGACCACGCTCGAAACAGTATTCACTGTCGTAGCGACGCCGGTTCTGCCTGTTACGCGGGCCTTTCACAGGCATTCACGTTGCTGATCTGCGTTATTGGTCAGACATGGATCGGCTGATTGAGCCGCTACGACAGCCGCGCAATGACGTCGAGGATAGCGCGCGACTGGACTTCTCCCGAGGCAGGCCTGATTGTACGCACATACAGCCAAGGGTATGAGTGCGGCCACGGGCATACTCGTGCAACCGCCTGACTGGATCGATTGTGCGAGTGTGTTTGCCGCATCTGGATGAGGGATCAATCCTTGGCGATATCGTCCCAACAGAGGTATTTGACTTCAAGGAACTCCTCGATGCCGAGGTGCGAACCCTCACGCCCGAGACCGCTCTGCTTCACGCCTCCAAACGGTGCTACCTCGTTTGAGATTAGGCCGCAGTTGATTCCGACCATTCCCGATTCGATTCGCGCGGCGTTTCGCCAGATGCGTGAAGCGTCGCGACTATAGAGGTACGCAGCCAGCCCGTACTCGCTGTCGTTGGCCATGGCGATCGCGTCTTCGTCGGAATCGAAGCGGAACAGCGGTGCGACAGGACCGAACGTTTCTTCGTGGGCGATCAGCATGCCGGGCGTCACGTCGGCAAGCACCGTAGGCTCGAAGAAGAACCCGCCTAGCGAATGCCGGCGGCCTCCGTGCAGCAGCCGGGCGCCCTTGGCGAGCGCATCGTCCACGTGTTCTTCAACTTTTATTACCGCAGCTTCATCGATCAGTGGTCCGAGCTGCACGTCCGGCTCCAGACCGTTGCCCACGCGCAGTTGCGCGACGCGTTCGACGACGCGCACGGCCAAAGCATCGTAGACGTTCGACTGCACCAGAACGCGGTTCGCACTGATGCACGCCTGGCCCGTGTTGCGGAATTTCGCGGACACGATGCCGTCAGCGGCGGCGTCGAGATCGGCATCGTCGAACACGATGAAGGGCGCATTGCCGCCGAGCTCCATCGAGCACTTCTTGACGGTCTGCGCGGCCTGCGCGAGCAACGTACGGCCGACTTCGGTCGACCCGGTGAACGTGACCTTGCGAACCAGCGGGTTGGCCGTCAGCTCGCCGCCGATCGAGCGCGTGTCGTTGCCGGTCATGATGTTGAGTACGCCAGACGGAACCCCGGCGCGCTGAGCCAGCACGGCAAGAGCGAGCGCGGTCAACGGCGTCTGGCTCGCGGGCTTGACCACCATCGTGCATCCCGCGGCAAGCGCCGGCCCGGCCTTGCGCGTAATCATGGCGGCCGGGAAATTCCAGGGCGTGATGGCTGCGCATACACCGATCGGTTCGCGAAGCGCGATGATCCGCTGCGTCTCCGTGACCCCGGGGATCACGTCGCCGCGCACGCGCGTCGCTTCCTCCGCGAACCAGCGCAGGAACGATGCCGCATAATCGATCTCGCCGCGTGCTTCGGCCAACGGCTTGCCTTCCTCGAGTGTGATGAGCGTCGCGAGATCTTCGCGGTGCGCGATCGTCAACTCGTACCAGCGCCGCAGCACTTCGCCGCGGTGCTTCGCGGTCGTACGTCGCCACGGGCCGAATGCTTCATCTGCGGCGTTGATTGCGCGCCGCACTTCTGGCTCGCGGCAGCGCGGCAGCTCGACGAGCAGCGACTGGTCGACCGGGTTGCGGAGCGCGTAGCGGCCGTGCGGCGTTTCTTCGACCCATTCGCCGGCGATGAATGCACTTTCCCGCCACAACGCAGCGTCTTTTAGCAGATGTTTCATCGTTAGCTGTCTCAGCAGGGGAAACGTCCCACCATGAAGGCGGAATCCGGGTCGGAGGTCACGGGCAGTTCCGAGGCCACGAGCCCCTGGCGCAGCGTCTTCATGATCCGGTCCGGCACGCGCATCGCCGGCGCGCGCAGCGGGCCGCCGTTGAAGCCGGCCAGCCAGTCCTGGTATTTCCACATCGTGCGGTTGAGCACGCCGGTGCCGCCCGCATAGGACTGCGCCGCGGCGCCGTTTGCATTGCGCGCCGGGTTGACCTTCCAGTACATCGCCATCGCCTCTTCCCATTGCCCGTTGCGCGCGAGCTCGAATGCCTTCGGGTAGTAGCCGCTCATCCAGGCGGTGTTGCTGGTGCCGGAGAACTGGAGCTTCATCAGGCTCATCAGCGGAATCGCATCGCCTTCGATCGGACAACTGATCACGACTTCGTCTCGGAAGTGGTGGTACATCTCGCAGATCCCGGCTGGCAGTGGAAAGCCTTGCTCCGACTTGATGGCGACGATATTGGGGCAGTCGTCCAGCAGGCGACGCACCAGCTCCACCGACATGCCAGCGGGATGGATGCGCTCGAATCCCCACAGCGGAATCGGGAACAACATCACTGCCAGATCCGTTGCGTCGCAGAAGGTCTTCGTGTAGTCATAGATATCCTGCTCAGTGGTCGGCCAGAACTGCGGCGGGTACGAGAGCAGGACGATGTCGGCGCCGGCATTTTCCGCGAGCTTCACGGCCTCGATGTTCTCTGCCAGCGTGCCGAACGCGGCATGGAAGAAGAGGCCGAGCCGGTCACCCGCCGTGTCGCGGGCCCAGGCCGTGAACTGCGCATTCTCTTCCGGCGTGATCGCCACTTCGCTGCACAGCAGCGTGTAGCGGAAACCGAATTCCATCGCGAGCTCGATGTCGTGACGAATGCCGCGCTCGTTGAGGCGCTTGAGGTCCGCACTATAGCTCGGGATCGTGACGGCCGAGCAGCCGGTGAGGTGTTCTCGCGCCCAGGCGCGGGCGTCGGACTTCTTGTAGCTAGCCATGAAGATGAGTCTCCTTGAGTGAGTTCTTGAACGGGTTCTTGACCGATAGGGAAGGCTATTTCTCAACCGGCGCGATGCTGGCTGGAAGCGGCAAGCCGACGCCTTGCTGAACGGCGTGCGCGAGCAGCATTTCGGCGATCACGACATCCTGGAGCGCGGACCCGACCGACTTGTAGACGACGATGTCGGTGTCGGCACAGCGCGGCGTGATGTGTTTCCCTGCCAGCTCGGCGAGCGGGAAGAGCTTGTCGGCGAGCACGACACCGGCACGCGCGGCAGCGATGGCGTCGCCGGTGTCGTGCTCGACTTCATCCGGCATGTCGGCGACGATGCAAGCGGCGCGAGCCATCGTTTCTTCGTCGACCTCCCGCTGCTCGGGTAGGGTCGAGCCCAGCGAGACGACGGTCACACCCGGCGGCAGCCAGGCGCCGCGCAGTACCGGCGACTCGTCGCGGCTGCGCGCGGCGCAAATGACGACGTCGGCGTCTTGCACGGCCGCTTCGGGGACGTTTGAGGCGGTGATATCCATTACATGACGGAAGCTTTCGGCGAAGCGCTCGCGGCTCGCCGGCGTCGGGCTGAATACGCGCACGCTGTGCAGCGTGCGCACGGCATGCAGGCATTCGAGTGCGCCGCCCGCCTCGAACCCAGAGCCGATCACCGCGACGCGCAGCGGCCGGTCGGGCGCCAGCAGCGTAACCGCCAGCGTGGCCGTCGCCGCGGTGCGCAGTCCCGTCACGCGGTTTCCGTCGATCAGCGCCCGCAGATCCATGGTCTGCTGGTCGAACAGCGAGATCAGATAGCTGGCTCGGCGGGCGCGCGTATTGGCGGCGATCAGTTTGCAGCCCATGTGCCCGCCGCTCGGCGAGATCGCGGTCAGGCTGCGCAGCCAGGTTCCGTCGCCGCGCGCCATCGAGCGCGGCGGCACCATCGCGGCGGAGACGGGCCGCGCATATGCATCGGCGAGCGCCGCGACGGCCGAAGGCCAGTCGGCGAGCGACGCGACATCGGCGTCGCTCAGGAAAAGCGTGGGGGAGGAGGGTTCAGCGTTGACGGCGTCTGACATGGCGCGGGCCTGGAAGTGAGTGGCCGGCACACGATAGAACGCGCTACCCGTTTGGGGTACTGCCAGAGGTCGAAAGCAGCTATGACGAAGATCGATGGCTGGCGCCGCCGCCTTCCAGCGATTCGGCCAGGCGGCAGAGCAGGTGCCGCACGGCGCGGGTTGCGCGCGTATGCGGGCGGCGCGGCGACTCGGCGAGCACGACGAACCGTTCGAGGACCGGCTCGACGATGCGCGACGAGGCGAGCCGCGCATCGAGCTTGCCGGGAAGCACAGAGGCGATCGTATAGCCTCCGCCGGCTACCACGACTTCGTATTGCAGCCGCAACGAGTCCGCTTCGACGGCGGCCTGCAGCGTCAACCCATGCCGCACGGCGAGCCGGTCGAGCCGCGCGCGCAGCAGGTGCGGGCGGCCCGGCACCACGAGCGGCAGCCCGGAAAGCGCGGCGAGCGGCACGTCGCCGCTGCCGACGACGGGATCGTCTCGGCGGCCGATCAGATGCAGCGGCACCCGCACGAGCACGTGGCAATCGCCGATGCTCGCTTCGTCCTCTTTCAGCACGATGGCCATGTCGAGGCGGCCTTCGCGCAGGTGCTCTTCGAGTTGCGCGCTGGCGGCTTCCGTCAGATGGAGCCTGACGGCCGGCAACTCGGCGCGCACCGCCGCAAAGAGCGGCCCCGCAAGATGGTTCACCGCCGACGGCAGCAGCCCCAGCAGCACTTCCCCCGCGGGCTGACCGCGGGCGCTGCGGATGTCGTCGGCGAGCGCATCGGCTTCGGTCGCGAGGCGCGTGACGCGCGGCAGCATCTGCTCGCCGAACTCCGTGAGGACGACGCCGCGCCCGGTCCGGCGAAACAGGCGTTCTCCGCACTGCTGCTCGAGCTGCGCGATGTTGCGGCTGACCATCGACTGCGGCATGTCGAGCGCCGCTGCCGCCTTGCTCAGGCTGCCCGAAGCCGACACCTGCAGGAACACGAGCCAGCGAGGATCGACGATAGTCGGCGCGCCGGGCGCCGCCTGGCCGGTTGGGTCTGCCTTAGCGAGCGTCATCACGCGCTTCGTCCATCGCCGCGACGGCCTCGTTCAGCAGCCCACGCAACCAGGTGAGTCCGGGGTCCGAAGTGCGATGCTTGTGCCATTGCATGGCCTGCTCCATCGTGGGGACGGGAACCGGCACATCGCGCAGCACGATCGGCAAGCTGCGTGCGGCCTCTTCGGCGAGCCGCCGGTGCATGGTGGCAATCCGGTTCGTGCCGGCCAGCAGATGGGCCGGCGACACGAAGCTGTAGGTGCTCGCCTCCACGCGCCGCACGACTCCGAGCCGTTGCATGAACCAGTCTTCGAGCGCCGTTTGCCCGTCACCGACCTGCACGACGACATGCCCGGCCGCCATGTAGCACTCGGTCGTCAGGTCGCCATTGGCAAGCGGGCTTCGCTCCCACACCACGCAGCAGTACGTTTCCTCGAGCAGCACCTCGGCCGGATGCTCGGTCGAGCAGTACTCCTTGGGGATGATCAAGAGATCCGCCTCACCGCGCTCCAGCACGCGGTGCGGATAGGCGACCTGCGAGCGCAGCTCGAAACGGATGCCGGGCGCCTGCTTATACGCGAGCGCGAACAGATGCGGCATCAGCGTCGTCATCGTGTAGTCCGAGACGAACAGGCGGAACAGTCGATTCGCCTGCGCAGGCACGAATTCGGGCTGGGCCGCCACCGTCGCGTCGACGCGCACGAGGATGTCACGCACGGCGTCCTTGAGCGTCTCGGCGCGCGGCGTCGGTTCCATCTTGCGGCCGACCTGCACCAGCAGCTCGTCGTTGAAGTATTCGCGCAATCGCGACAGCGCATTGCTCATCGCCGACTGGCTCAGGTGGATCTTCTCCCCGGCCCGGCTGATGTTCTGTTCGCTCAGGAGCGCATCCAGCGCAACGAGCAGGTTGAGGTCGAGCTTGTTGAACCGCATGCGTGCTGTCTCCGTTCCCCTTTTTCATGGCCGGCAGCCTTCGCGCCGCACGCGTCTCCGTCGGGCGCGGTATCAGGGTTTAACCTGAAAGTATTGATGCCGCCGATATTGGCAATGGATCGAATCCATTTTTAGGATGCCTCGGCCTATCTTAACCTACGCCACATCTCGAAGCGAAGGCGGCATGAGCATCGCATCGGGAGACCAGCGTCAGGGCACTTTCGGATCGAGCGTACCGCCGTACGTCGACCGTCCGCCCCGAGCTTTCCACTATTAAAGAGACGCCGGGCGGCGCAAACGCGCCCCCCAGGCTGAGGAGACAGCATGTCCACGAAATTGATCGCGGCCGTCGTCGGCAGCGCCGTGTTGGCACTCGGTTCGATGAACGAGGCCCAAGCGTTCGAAGGCGGCGTGTCGCCGTATCCGGCCGGCGCCGTCGGCACGAACATCGCCAACCTGCCGCCGATCCCCGGCCTGTTCGCGCTGGAGCAGTTGAACTACAGCTTCGCGAACGCCCTCTACGGCAACGACGGCAACAAGCTGCCAATCCCGTTCCGTTCATCGGTGTTTTCGGAAACCACCCGTCTGCTGGCGGCGTATCCGTTCCACCTCGTCGGCGCGAACGTCTATACGCAGCTGGTCATTCCAGTCGTGTCGCTGCATACCAGCGTCTTCGGGCAATCGGGCACGCAGAACGGCCTCTCCAACATCACGCTGACGCCGGTGTTGCTTCAATGGCATCTCTCGCAGAACCTGGCGATCGCGTCAGGTATCGACGTTGCATTCGAGACCGGTTCCTATAGCCCGGTCAAGTCGAGCGTGGCGGTGGGCTACACCTCGGTGCAGCCGGTGTTCTCGGTTCGCTACAACTTGCCCAACGGCATCGACCTCGGCCTGTCGAACCGCTTCCTGCTCAACCAGAAGAACGGCACGACGAACTACCGCTCGGGCGACGGCTACGTCGGCGAGTTCGAGGCTGGCTGGAACTTCGGCCAGTGGAAGCTCGGCGTGGTGGGCGCGTACCTGAACCAGTTCAGCGACGACAAAGCGAACGGCGTGAACGTGGGCAACCGCATGAGGACCTTCGGCGTCGGTCCATCAGTCGTCTACGACGCCAGAAGCTGGAATGTCAACCTCAACTATCAGCAAGGCGTCTATGCCGCGAACACAGCCAAGAGCAGTAGCGTCTGGCTGAACATCGCCATCCCGCTGTGGCCGGGCTTCGGGCGGAAGGGCTGAGCACCGTCGATTGGCCCGGACAGCGCGCACACGCCGTCATCGAGCAATCCGCAATTTCAACCGAGGCAATCAGCATGTTTCGCTACTTTCCTACCAACTACGTCTGGAATCTGTCCGTCAATCTCGCCATCGAAATGGGTGCGCGCATCGGCGAAATCGAGGACATGTGCGGGCCGCTTCAGGAAGCGGCCAAGCAGCCGGACGCGGACGGCACTCGCGCGTTTCGCGAGGCGTGGGTCGACAAGGCCGATCGTCTCTGCGATCTCGCGCAGGAAGACGAAACCCAAGGGCGGCTGCTGTCAGCGGGCGAGAAATACAAGCGCGCCGCGATTTATCTGATCACAGCCGAGCGCATGCTGGCGCTCGATGCGCCCGGACGCATCGAGCTTTACCGGCGCTCGCTCGATACGTTCGGCAAGGGCATCGCGCTTTCGGGCGACAACTGCGAGCGCGTCACCATTCCGTACGGCGACAAGTATCTTTCTGGACTCCTCGTGAAAGCGAAGAATGCCGACGCGCGCAGTTCGCTGCTCGTGCAGGTGAACGGGCTCGATTCAACCAAGGAGATGAAGTACCTCGTGGGCCTGCCGGCATGGCTCGCCGCGCGTGGCGTGTCGTCGCTGATCGTCGACCAGCCCGGCACCGGCGAAGCGTTGCGTCTGCACGGCATGCACGCGGTGTACAACTCGGAGGTCTGGGCAAGCTGGATCGTCGACTGGCTCGAAGGCCGTGACGATGTCGATCCGAAGCGGATCGGTTTGGAGGGTGTGTCGCTCGGCGGCTACTACTGCCCGCGTGCGGTCGCCTTCGAGCCGCGTTTTGCGTGCGGCGTGGTATGGGGCGCCAATCATGACTGGCGCGACGTGCAGAAGAAGCGCCTGCAGCGCGAGGGCAACTTCCCGGTGCCGCATTACTGGAAGCACGTCTGCTGGGTCTGGGGCGCGAAAGACATCGACGATTTTATGCGCATCGCCGAAGACGTGCATCTCGACGGAGTGCTCGATCGCATCAAGGTGCCGTTCCTCGTCACGCATGGCTCGAAGGATTCGCAGATCCCGGTCGCCTGGGCGCATCGCACCTACGAGCAGCTCGTAAACAGCCCGAAGCGCGAACTCAAGATCTTTTCCGAACGTGAAGGCGGGGTGCAGCACTCGAGCTTCGACAACTCGATTAACGCGGGGCACTTCATCGCCGACTGGATCGCAGAAACACTCGGCGGACGTACCGCGCTTTGAACCATCCACCTTTTTTAAGCACGCACATCTCATGAAAATCATCGGACCCGATACGCTGGTCTTCGGCGTGGACGACGTCGCCGCCTGCAATCAGTATCTGATCGACTACGGCCTGCTGCCGGTTCGCAGCGACGATACGGGCGGCCGCTTCGAGGCGCTCGACGGCACGGGCATCGAAATCGCGCGCCGCGACGATACCGGCCTGCCACCCGCGCTCGGCACGGCGAGCATGCTGCGCAAGACGGTCTACGGCGTCGCCGATGCCGCGACGCTCGATGCGATCGCGGCGGAGCTGCACCGCGACCGCGAGGTGCGCAAGCTTGCCGACGGGTCGATCGAATCGGTCGACGACATGGGCTTCGCGATCGGCTTCCAGATCACCACGCGCCGCTCGCTCTCCCTGCCCGCCGAGCCGGTGAACGCGCCGGGCGCGCCGGCGCAGCGCGCGCCGAACGTGGTGGGCGTGAGCGACGATGCGGTGCTCACGCCGCGCACGCTGTCGCATGTCGTCTATTTCGTGCCCGACGCCGCCACGGCAGAGGCGTTCTACGTGGAGCGTCTAGGCTTTCGCTGCACCGACCGCTTCACGGGCGTCGGCCCGTTCCTGCAGCCGGCCGGCACGCTCGACCATCACACGCTGTTCATGATCGAGACCCCGCCGTTCATGAAGGGCTGCGAGCACTTCACGTTCCATATGGGCGGGCCGACCGAGGTCATGCAGGCGGGCACCCGCTTCGTCGCGAAGGGCTACCAGTCGTTCTGGGGGCCGGGGCGTCACCGCTTCGGCTCGAACTGGTTCTGGTACTTCAACAGCCCGCTCGGCTGCCATGTCGAGTACGACGCCGACATGGACCTGCACGACGACGCATGGGCCGCACGCGAAGCGCCGATGGGCGCCGACACATCGCAACTGTTCCTGTTCCAGCATCGCGAGAAGTGGGCGCCAAGCGGTCCTCCGCCGGCGGCGGCGGAAGCAGCGGCCAAGGCTGACTGAAGACACGCGTCGTACGGCCATGTCCAAGCGATTCCCTTCGATTCGCCTCGCGAGCGTCGACGATCTGCCCGATCCCGGCGCGCGCGGCTTCGATCCCGACGGACTCGGACGCGACACATTGTTCGTCGTCCGCCGTGGTGCTCAGATTCGCGCGTATCGCGACGCGTGCCCGCATTTCGGCGACACGCCGATGGCCTGGCGCAAGGACGCCTATCTGAACGGCGACGGCACCCGCATCGTCTGCCACGCTCACGGCGCGCAGTTCGACATCGCGAGCGGCGAGTGCCTGCTCGGCCCTTGCCTGGGCCAGCAGCTGACGCCCGTCGAGATCGACGTGACGGGCGACGGCGACGTCATGCTGGCCGCGACGTGACAAATCAATAACAGACGTAAGTAAGGAGACACCCAAATGACATCCCCTCTTCAACACGTCCTCGTCATCGGCGGAGGTTTCTCCGGCATGGCGACAGCGATCCAGTGCGCGAAGCTCGGCCTCACGGTCGACCTCGTCGAGATCGATCATGGCTGGCGCTCGTACGGCGCCGGCATCAGCATCGGCGGGCCGACGCTGCGCGCGCTGCGCACGATAGGCGTGCTCGATGCGTTCTTCGAGCGCGGCTACGGCGGCGACGGCGTGAACCTGTTCACCGCCGGCGGCCAGCCGGTCGGTACGCTGCCGACGCCGCACGTGGCCGGCGAGGATGTGCCTGGCGGTGGCGCGATCATGCGTCCGGTGCTCGCGGACATCCTCGCCAAGGCCACGCGGGCGGCGGGTGTGCGCGTGCGGCTCGGCTGCACGTTCTCGCAGATCGAGCAGCGCGACGACCAAGTGCATGTGGCGCTTACGGACGGCACGCAGAGCAGCTACGACCTCGTGGTCGGCGCCGACGGGCTGTACTCGAAAGTGCGCGACACGGTGTTCCCCGATGCGCCGAAGCCGCACTACACCGGCCAAGGCGTGTGGCGCGCCGTGGTTCCACGTCCGGTGGACATCGTCTGCGCGACGATGTGGCTGGGGCAGAAGGTCAAGGCAGGCGTCAATCCGGTCTCGCAGGAGGAGATGTACCTCTTCGTCACCGACGACCGGCCGACCAACGAGTACATCGATCCCGCCGAATGGCCGCGCATGCTGTCCGATCTGCTGGCGCCGTTCGGCGCGCCGCTGATCCAGTCGATTCGCACCCAGCTCGGGGCGGAATCGCGCTGCAACTATCGCCCGCTGGAAAGCCTGCTGATGCCGCGGCCCTGGTTCGGCGAACGCGTGGTTCTGGTCGGCGACGCGGTGCATGCCACCACGCCACATATGGCGGCGGGTGCGGGCATCGGCATCGAAGATGCGATCGTTCTCGCTGAGGAGCTGGGGCGCAGCGCGACGGTAGAGGCGGCCTTGCAGACGTTCCAGGCGCGCCGCTGGGAGCGCTGCCGCATGGTGGTGGAAAACTCCGGACGTCTCGGCGAGATCGAGATTGCCGGCGGCGACAAGGCGGAACACACCCGCATCATGCACGAGACGCACATGAGTCTCGCGCAACCGATCTGACCGAGTGGAGGCACGATGGAAACGAACCTTTCTCCCACGACGCCGGCGCATGCCGATCTTGCGGCCGGACCTGACGCCGCGGCACGACTTGGCGCGCTCGGCACCATTGCGTTGATGATCGCGCATTGCGCGGGCATGGTTGACCTGGTCGCCTTGCCGGTCTGGGTCGGCACCTTGATCGGCGCCTATCGACTCGATCCTCAGCAGGCGGGCTTGCTCGCCACGCTGTTCCTGGCCGGCGCCGTCCTGAGCAGCCTGTTCTTCTCGCCGCGCCTGAATCGCCTGCCGACGCGCGCGATGGCGACCATCGGCTTCGGCGTCGCGACGCTCGCGTTTCTCGGCATCGTGTCGATCGACCGGTATCCGGTGATGGCGGTTTTGCACACGGTCGCAGGCATCGCCGTCGGCTGCGGCCTGAGCTTCACGCATGGCACGATCGGACGCAGCCGCAATCCGCATCGTCTGTTCGCGATCGCAGGCCTCGCGCTCGGGGTCTTCGCGATTACGTTTCTCGGCGCCACGCCGGGGCTGATCGCGATGCATGGCGGCCCGACTCTGTTTCGCGTCTTCTCGGGTGTCATGGGCGTTGCGACGATCGCTTGTGCGCTCGCGTTTCCGTCGATCCACGCGCGGCACAGTGCGGCCATGGCCGATGAGCCCCGCTTCGAGCGGGCCGTCTGGTTCGGCATGGTTGGCGTCGGTTGCATGGCGCTGACCCAGGCGATGCTGTTCAGCTTTGTCCAGCGTATCGGCCTCGACCGCGGATTCGGCTTTAGCGCGGTGACCGCGACGCTGATCGCGCTCGGCCTCGTCAACCTGTTTCCCGCTCCTGTCGCGGGGCTGCTGGAAAAGCGCGTTCCGGGCCGCAGAGTGGCGCAGGCTGGAGCCGTGGTGCAGGCCGTGCTCGCGCTGATCATCACGCAAAGCGCGACGTTCGCGCCGTATGCGGCGGCCACCTCGGTCTTTGCCGCCGTGATGATCTTCACCCACACCTTCGCGTTCGGCATGCTGGCTCGCATCGACCGCACCGGCCGCGCCGTCGCCGCGACGCCGGCCATGCTGATGACGGGCGCCGCGATCGGCCCAGTTCTCGGCGGCACGCTGGTCAAGCAATCCGGCTATGGCAGCCTCGGGATCGCCGCGGTGCTGATCGCCGCCGCGGCAGTGTTCTGCTTCTCGCGGCTCGAGCGCCGTTCCGATTCTCAAGGAGTCCGAGTATGAAGCCCGTTCTCCGGTTCGTCGATCTCTCCATCTTTCTGGAGAACGATGTTCTTTCCGATCCGCCGCCGCTCGCGCCGAAGATTACTTACCAGAAGCATGCGGACACGCTGCCGGAATTCATGGCGATGCTGCCCGGCACGAAGCCCGAGGACTATCCGGATGGCGAAGCGGCTGCTGCGGAGTGGGTCACGCTGACGACCCATAGCGGCACGCATCTCGACGCGCCCTGGCATTTCCATTCGACCATGGATGCGAGCCTGGGCGAGGCACGACCTTCCATCACGATCGATCAGGTGCCGCTGGAATGGTGCTTCCAGCCGGGAGTCAAGCTCGATTTCCGGCATTTCCCGGATGGCTATGTGGTGACGGCCGCCGACGTCGAAGCGGAGCTGGCGCGCATCGGACATGAGTTGCAACCGCTCGATATCGTCGTCGTGAACACGCGTGCCGGATCGCGTTACGGACACGGCGACTACGTCAACGCGGGCTGCGGCATGGGCTACGAGGCGACCATGTCTCTGCTGGAGCGCGGCGTGCGCTTGACGGGCACCGATGCATGGAGCTGGGACGCGCCGTTCTCCTATACCGCGAAGAAGATCGCGGAAACGGGCGATACGTCGCTGATCTGGGAAGGGCACAAGGCGGGGCGCGACATCGGTTATTGCCATCTGGAGAAGCTGCACAACCTCGAAGCATTGCCGTCGACCGGCTTCCTGATCAGTTGCTTCCCTCACAAGATTCGCGGGGCGTCGGCTGGGTGGACGCGCGCCGTTGCGATCTTCGATACTCCCACGGAGGAGGCCGCAGCATGAGCTTTCCCGCGATTCGTCGTGTGGTAACGGGGCACGATGCAGACGGCCGCGCGGTCGTCGCCTCGGATGGCCCCCTGCCGACCGTGGTGGAAATCGCCGCGATTCCCGGCACCGTATTCCACGAAGTGTGGAGTACGTCGGAAAACCCGGCTGCCGTGGACAACGGCGCCGATCCCACGGTCGGCGCGTTGATGCTGCCGCCGCCGAAGCAAGGCACGCGGATGCGCTTCGTCGACATACCGCCCGACACGCCGGAATTCCTCGCGCACGGCGCGACGAAAATGCACGACGCGTTCAGCCAGATCGGCGACGCCGAAGCGTCGACGGTGAAGGCCGGCTCGCCGCATCCGCTGATGCATCGCACCGAGTCGATCGACTATGGCGTGGTGATCGAAGGCGAAATGACGCTGGTTCTCGACGACGCCGAGGTTGCGTTGAAGCCCGGCAGTGTGGTGATTCAGCGCGGGACCAATCATGCCTGGGCGAATCGCTCGGGTCGCCCGTGCCGGATGTTGTTCGTGCTGGTCGACGGTGTCTACGATCCGGCGATTGCCGCCGCGCTCGATGCGCCCGCGCAAGGAGACGCGCGATGAAATTTGCTACGTTGCCAGGCGGCGGCGCCGATGGCCACCTGTTACTGGTGTCGCGCGACCTGCGCCATGCCGTGGAGGCCTCGCCGATTGCGGGAACCTTGCTCAATGCGCTCGAACGCTGGGACGACATCGCGCCACGCCTGCAGGCGCGTTACGATGAACTGAACGCCGGTCGCGTGCCCGAGGCGTTTCCGTTCTACCCGGCGGCGTGCGCCGCGCCCTTGCCGCGCAGTCCCCAGTGGTGCGACAGCTCGGCATTTCTGAACCACGGCCGCCTGATGGAGCAGGCGTTCAACACGCCGCCGATTCCCGAGTTCGATACGGTGCCGGTCATGTATCAGGGCGCCAGCGACGATTTCCTCGGCCCGGCCAGCGACGTGCCCTTGCCCCACGAGGCCGACTGCATCGATTTCGAAGGCGAATTCGGCGTGGTGGTGGGGCGCGTGCCGTTGGGTGTATCGGCAGCCGATGCGATCAAGCACGTTCGCCTGATCGTGCAGCTCAACGACTGGAGTCTTCGGGCGTTCGGGCCGCGCGAGATGAAGACCGGATTCGGCTTCCTGCAGGCAAAGCCTTCCACGAGCTTTGCGCCCGTCGCCGTCACGCCCGACGAGCTCGGCGAGCACTGGCGCGACGGCCGCGTGCATCTGAGCCTGCACGTCGAATGGAACGATCGCTGGTTCGGCCATCCGCATGGCCGCGAGATGAACTTCGGCTTCGGCGAGCTCGTCGCGCATGCCGCGCGCACGCGCAGGCTGTCGGCGGGGACGATCGTCGGGTCCGGCACGGTGTCGAACGTGGACCGCAGCGCGGGCTCGGCATGCATTGCCGAGCGTCGCGTGATCGAGATGATCGACGAAGGGAGCGCGCGCACCCACTTCATGCGCTTCGGCGACCGGGTCAGGATGACGGCCCGCGACGACGCGGGCGGCGCGCCGTTCGGCGTGATCGACCAGCGGGTAGTGCATGCGCCGCTCGCCGGCGCGGAGGAGCCGCGGTCATGAGAGCGCTGGTGACGGGGGCGGGCGGATTCGTCGGGACGGCGCTGGTCGACCGGCTGCTGCGCGAGGGGATCGCCGAGGCGGGCGACGTGTCGGAGCTGCTGCTGGTCGACCGGCAATTCGGCGCGCCGCACAGCGATGCTCGAATCACGGCGCTTGCCGGCGATTTCAGTAGCGCGGAGATCCTCGAGCCGCTGCTGTCGAAGCCCGTCGACGTCGTCTTTCATCTGGCTAGCATGCCTGGCGCGCAGGCCGAAGCCGAGCCAGCCGAGGGCGACAGTGTGAATCTGTGGGGTACGCTTGCCCTGTTCGAGCGCCTTGCGAAACAGGCCACGGAGCACGGATGTGCGGTGCGCGTCGTTTATGCCAGCAGCGTGGCGGTTTACGGCGACTCGCTGCCGGCGGCCATGGACGAGCACACCGCCGCGCGACCGACGATCAGCTATGGCGTGCACAAGCTGATCGGCGAACTGGTCCTCTCCGACTGGACGCGGCGCGGCAAGCTGGACGGCCGCTCGCTGCGGCTGCCGGGCATCGTGTCGCGCCCGGGGCTTTCCTCGGGACACGGCTCGGCGTTCATGAGCCAGATCTTCCGCACGGCACAGCGAGGCCAGGCCTACACATGCCCCGTTTCGCCTTCGGCAACCGTGTGGTGGATGTCCCGCGGATGCTGCGTCGACAACCTTCTGCACGCAGCGCGCATGTCTTCCGAGAGCTTGCATGCGGGCCGGGTCTGGGCGCCTCCGGTTCTGCATCTGTCCGTGAAAGAGATCGTCGATGCGCTGGCGCGGCGCTTCGGCTCGTTCGAGATACACTACGCTCCGGTAGAAAGGATCGAGCAACTTTTCGGACGACAGCCGCCGCTGAACGACCGTCCCGCGATCGAGGCCGGATTCCGGCACGACGGCACGATCGACGACCTCGTCGAGCGCGCGCTCGAGTTGGCGTAAGTCCCGCGGCGAACCTTATGGCGAACGATTACCTGAACAGGCATTGTCACGTTGGTGATCTGGTCGGTTAAGATTGGTCGATGAAAGGGAAATCTCTCTACCACGGCCACCGGTTCCCGGCGGCGATCGTCAGCTGCGCGGTACGTTGGTACTTCCGGTTCCAGCTTAGCCTGCGCGACATCGAGGAGCTGCTGTTCGAGCGCGGAGTGACGGTAAGCTACGAGACGATCCGCCGATGGTGCGAGAAGTTTGGCGCGAGCTTTGCGCGTCGTGTGAAAGCGGCGCGATGAGACGGCCGCGCAGCGTTTCTTCAAGCGCGTGCTGCGCTCGAACCCGGTGCCACGCGAAATCGTTACCAATCAACTGCGCAGCTATCCGGCGGCGAAAGCCGACATCCCGGAGCTGGTCGACGTCAAGCATGTGTTCGTCAATGTGGCAGCCCGGGTCAACAACCGCGCAGAGAACAGCCATCAGCTCACGCGGGAGCGCGAGCGGCGCATGCGGGGTTTTCGCGACCCGAGGCGCGCATGGGCCTTCCTGTCAAGCTACGGGCCAATCCGGCAGCACTTCGCATTGAAACGCCATTTGCTGTGCGCTTCTCTCTATCGCAAACAGCTTGCGATGAGGGCCACCGCATGGCACGAGCTTACCAACGTCACCCAAACTCCGTCGAATGCTTTCTGAGCCATAGTGGCTCTACGCATCGTCATCGACGAACTACGGTAAGTTGACAGGGCCCGCGGAGGTGCTGGATTCATGTTCCGATGAGTGTGGGCTAGAAAGCGGCGTGCAAGGTCGTAGAATCTCCGGCGCGCATGATCGACACACGCGATCTTACTGATGCCCGGATCGAATCCGGCCTTGTAGCCCATGAGCTTACCGCGCCAGGCTCTCAGGAACTTTCGGGCATGTTCGTTGGCGCGGCTATCGGTGAAGGAGTGGACCATGGCCTTCAGTTCGCACCAGCTGCTTGAACGTGAATGAGTTCGCGGTGATGGTCACAGCTCGGCCATTTGTCCGCTGGCCGGTCCGAATTGATGCCGCAATATTCGACGTGCGGCATGTCCAGCCACCAATTGCGTCGCCGTATACGTTGGCGCTGCTCGGCTGCAGTACAACGCACAGAGCTGGCGCTTCACCGGCAGGAAGCTTCGTTGCGAACTTCGGAGTGTCGTTCCTTCCAGCGTGCGATGTTACACACTTGGAGCGCAACTGTTTGGCTAACCGTAAACGTTGGTCAGCCAGTGTTCGTGCGCAGGAGGCCGCCCGGCGACCACTTCGAAGTAGCGGGCTTGCAGCATCTGCGTGACTGGTCCGCGTATGCCGGCGCCGATGACCCGGTCATCGAGTTCGCGAATTGGTGTAATCTCGGCGGCCGTTCCGGTGAAAAATGCTTCGTCGGCACAGTACAGCTCATCTCGCGTGATGCGCTTTTCGACAACAGACAGTCCCGCTTCTTGCGCAAGCTGGATGACGGACGCACGCGTGATGCCGTCGAGACAGGACGCGAGGTCCGGCGTGTAGAGCTGATCATTACGCACGACGAACACGTTTTCACCGGCGCCTTCGGAGACGTAGCCTTCGGTGTCGAGCAGCAACGCTTCGTCGTAGCCGTTGCGGGTTACCTCGCGATTTGCGAGGATCGAGTTGATGTAGTAGCCGCTCGCCTTCGCGCGGACGAGCGACACGTTTACGTGATGGCGCGAGAACGATGACGTCTTCACGCGAATACCATGCGTGAGACCTTCCTCGCCAAGATAGCTGCGCCAAGGCCATGCTGCAATGCCGACATGTACAGTGTTGCCGCGTGCGCCAAGACCCATCTGCTCGCTGCCCAGCCAGACGAGCGGGCGGATATAGCAGTCCCTGAGCTGGTTGCGGCGGATCACTTCGAGCTGCGCTTCGCGTACGGTGGCGAAGTCGAACGGGATTTCCATTTCGAAGATTTTGGCCGAGTTGAAGAGGCGGCGCGTGTGATCGTCGAGCCGGAACACTGCACAGCCGCGTGCGGTTTCGTATGCGCGCACGCCCTCGAATACGCCCATGCCGTAATGCAGCGAGTGCGTTAGAAAATGTAATTGCGCGTCGCGCCAGCTGACGAACTCGCCGTCGAGCCAGATGTAGCCGTCGCGGTCATTCATGGAAGGTTTCATTTCGGTATCGTTGTCCGTTAGAGATCGAGTGGATGCGCCACCTTGGCGGCTGACGCGTTGTCGTAGTCGGCAAGCAGGCGCATCCGTTTCGCTTCGACAGCCCGGAGATTGCGCTCCTTGACATGACCAAAGCCGCGGATCTCGTCGGGCAGGTTGGCGAGCTGGATGGCGGGTTCGAGCCGTTCGCGATCGAGCGTTGCGCAGAAGCGATCGATCATCGCCATGTACTGATTGATCAACTCGCGTTCCTCGCGCCGCTCTGCCGTGTTTGCGAACAAGTCGAACGGCGTGCCGCGCAGCGCCTTGAGCTTTGCCAGTACGCGGAACATGGGTAGCACCCACAGACCATAGCGGCGCTTGTTCAGGTGGCCTTGTGCATCGCGTTTCGCGACCAGCGGCGGTGCCAGGTAGAAACTGAGTGTGTAGTCCTTGCCGGGTTCGCCTTCGAACTGAGCGCGCAGTTTGTCGAGATACGCCGGGTCGCTGTAGAGGCGCGCCACTTCGTACTCGTCTTTGTAGGCCATCAGCTTCGCGAGATTGCGCGCGACAGCTTTCGTCAGGCGCAGTCTTTTTGCGCCTTGTATGTGCGTCTCGATGTCCCGAATGCGCGTGACGGCAGCACGGTAGCGCGCCGCGTAAGCCGCGTTTTGCCATTCCGTTAGCCACGCCGCATTGCGATCGACGATAGTTTCGAGCGATTCCGGCAATTGCACTACGATGGCCTTCGACCTAGCTTGCTGTGCGCTTTGGCTAAGGAACACCGTTGCTGCGCCGACGCCGTGATGCGCGAGATAACGGCCCCATGAGAACGCCAATTTGTTCTTTTCGATGGCCACGCCGTTCAGCTCGATCGCGCGCATCAGGCTTGCATGGACAAGTGGGACGAGCCCTTCCTGCCATGCGAAGCCGAGCAACAGCGGGTTGGCGTAGATCGTGTCGCCGAGTAGATTCAGCGCCAGTTCATTCGTATCGACGAACGTGCAGGCGTCGCCGATACTTTCGCGCAGCGCGCGTTGTGCGTCGTCCCCCGGAAACACCCACTGCGGGTTGCCTATGAAATCCGCCGTTGGGGTTGCGCCGCTATTGACCACTGCGCGTGTAACGCCACGGCGAATTTTCGATCGCGCTTCGGCAGAAGCGGACACGATTGCATCGCAGCCGAGGATCGCGCGGGCTTCGCCGGAGGCAATTCGGGTGGCATGCAATAGATCGGCGTTGCCCGCGATCTGGACGTGGCTCAACACGGCGCCGCCTTTTTGCGCGAGCCCGGCCATGTCGAGCACCGATACGCCCTTGCCCTCGAGATGAGCGGCCATGCCGATCAGTCCGCCGATCGTCACGACGCCCGTGCCGCCCACGCCCGTTACGAGCAGGCCATAAGGCTTGTCGAGCGGCGGGAGGCCGGGAAGGGGCAGCGAGGCGAAGTCGGGCGTGACGGCTTTGCCGGTTCCTGCCGGCTTCTTCAGTTGCGCGCCTTGCACGGTGACGAAGCTCGGACAGAATCCTTCGACGCAGGAAAAATCCTTGTTGCACGATGACTGGTTGATCTTGCGCTTCACCCCGAACGGGGTGGTCAGCGGTTCGACGGACAGGCAGTTCGACTTTACCGAGCAGTCTCCGCAACCTTCGCAGACAGCGTCGTTGATGAACGCTCGCTTTGCCGGATCAGGATAGCTGCCGCGTTTCCTACGCCGCCGTTTCTCGGTCGCGCAGGTCTGATCATAGATGAGCACGGTCGTGCCGACGATTTCGCGCAGTTCGCGCTGGATGCGGTCCAGTTCGCGACGGTGATGCACTTCGACGCCTTCGGGCAGCGCGATGTCGCCCGTGTACTTGTGTGGCTCGTCGGTGACGACAACGACCTTGCGCGCGCCCTCGGCGACGACCTGGAGCGCGATCTGCGGCACTGTTAACACACCGTCGACAGGCTGGCCGCCCGTCATCGCGACTGCGTCGTTGTACAGCACCTTGTAGGTGATGCTGGCGTGCGCCGCGACCGATGCGCGGATTGCGAGGAGGCCGGAGTGGAAGTAAGTTCCATCGCCGAGATTGGCGAATACGTGTCGCTCGCCGGTGAAATGCATCTGCCCCAGCCAGGCCACGCCTTCGCCGCCCATCTGGCTGAACGTCTCGGTGCTACGGTCCATCCACATCGCCATGTAGTGGCAGCCGATGCCTGCCATTGCGCGCGATCCTTCGGGTACCCGCGTCGACGTGTTGTGAGGGCATCCGGAACAGAACCACGGCATACGCTCAGACAGCGGCGCGGGCGTTGCCGCTTCACGTTCTTTCTCGTCGATAACCGCGAGGCGTGCTTCCAGACGCGCGCGCAGATCGGCGGTTACACCGGCCTTCAGCAGGCGGCGTGCGATAGCCTTCGCAATGATGGCCGGAGACAGTTCATGGTGAGCGGGCAGCAGGGAGGGGCCACGCGGTACCGACCATTCGCCGCCTTCGTCGCCGTCGCGTTGATCAAACTTGCCATAGATATTTGGGCGCACATCCTCGCGCCAGTTGTAGAGCTTTTCCTTGAGCGCGTATTCGAGTATCTGGCGTTTCTCCTCGACCACGAGAATCTCATCCAGGCCGGTTGCGAAACGGCGTGTGTCCTGCGCATCGAGCGGCCATACGCAACCCACCTTCAGTACGCGGATACCGACCTGCGCACAGGTTTCATCATCGAGTGACAGGTCTGCCAGTGCCTGACGCACGTCGAGGTATGCCTTGCCCGCCGTCATGATCCCAAGACGCGCGTTGGGCGAATCGACGACGATGCGATTGAGCTGGTTGGCGCGCACGTAGGCAAGTGCTGCGTACCACTTGTGATTCACGAGGCGCGTTTCCTGCGCGAGGGGCGGGTCGGGCCAGCGAATATTGAGGCCACCAGGCGGCATCTCGAAGTCGTCGGGCGTGACGATCTCCACGCGCCCGGGGTCGAGTTCGACCGAGGCGCTTGACTCGACAACGTCTGTCACGCATTTCATCGCAACCCACAGGCCGGAATAGCGGCTCATTGCCCAGCCATGCAGACCGTAATCGAGATACTCCTGCACATTTGACGGATAGAGCACCGGTATTCCGCTTGCAATGAACATGTGCTCGGACTGGTGTGCGACCGACGACGACTTGGCGGCATGGTCGTCGCCCGCGACCACCAGCACGCCGCCACGGGGATCGGTGCCAGCCGAATTCGCATGTTTGAAGACGTCGCCGGTGCGGTCCACGCCAGGGCCTTTGCCATACCACATACCGAATACGCCATCTACCTTTGCGCCCGGCCACAGGTTAAGCTGCTGCGAGCCCCATACCGCGGTGGCCGCGAGGTCCTCGTTTACGCCGGGTTGAAACACGATGTCGTGGGCGTCCAGATGCTTCTTGGCCTTCCACAGGCTCTGGTCGAGCGCACCGAGTGGGGAGCCGCGATAACCGGAAATGAAACCGGCGGTGTTGAGTCCGGCGCGGCGGTCGCGTTCGCGCTGCAGGAGCGGTAAGCGCACCAGCGCCTGCGTGCCGCTCAGGTAGACGCGGCCTTTTTCCAGCGCGTATTTGTCTTCGAGCGTTACGTTGGTCAGAGCTTCTTGCAACTGTGGGGAAAGGGGGGCGTTCACCTTGGTTGTCTCCGGTCCTCGATCGACGCGGAGTATAGGAAGCCGATTTGCTATCGTAAAATAACAAATATCGAAACCGGGTATTCGAAAAAGACATGGCCAAGGACGTAACGTTGCGCCAGTTCCGCTACTTCGTGGCGGCGGCGCAGAACGGGCAATTTTCGATGGCAGCGGCCGTCGAGCACGTATCGCAGTCTGCGATCACGAATGCGGTGCTCGCGCTCGAGGAGGCGCTGGGTACGCGGCTTTTCATACGTCTGCCGCAAGGCGTGGAGCTGACTCCGGAGGGACAGGACTTTCTCAATCACGCGCGACACGTGCTCGAGTCGGTTCGCGATGCGCTGCACAAGCCGCCGTTTCGTGCGCACAGTCTGAGTGGCACAGTGCGTATCGCAGCGTCCTATACGCTGCTGGGCTACTTTCTGCCGGATCTGCTCGCGCGTTTTCGTTCGACTTACCCCGAGATCGAACTCGATTTGCGCGACCTCGACCGCCCCGCCATCGAGGCAGCGGTTCAGGCGGGGGAAGTCGATCTGGGGGTGGCACTGCTCTCGAACGTCGAACGTCACTCGCGCTTCGGCCATCACGTGCTGATTCGGTCGCGCCGCCAGCTATGGGTCGCGCCGACCCATCCGCTCATGCAGCTCGGAGCGCCCACACTGCGCGACATCGCGCGATATCCGTACATCCAGCTGACCGTGGACGAGGGGGAGCGGTCGACCCTGCGCTACTGGAAAAAGAAGCGTCTTGCGCCCAACATTGCGTTTCGCACGAGCTCCATGGAAGCGCTGCGGGGTCTCGTTGCACACGGCTTCGGGGTAACGATCCTGTCGGATATGGTGTTCCGGCCGTGGTCGCTGGAAGGCAAGCGGATCGATGCTCGTGCCGTACACGATGCGATTCCGCAGATGGAAGCCGGCATGCTCTGGCATCCGAGTGTGCCGCTGAACGATCCGGCAAGGGCGTTGCAGCAGTTTCTGATTCACGCTTGCGGTAGTTGATGCAGCGGAAACGTGCGAGACACCCATGCGGGCTAAGGACTCTATCCAACAATTTCTGCCAGAAGGCAGTGCCAATGAAGTTGGGCGAGCGAACGCGCGGTGAAGAAGGGTGGCAACTGACTTTACTAGTATTTCTAAGAAGTCGCTGGTTGCGCGCCATAGATGAAAGTAGTCGGTACGTGGTATCAGCGAGCTCCGGGATTGGGAAGAGGGAGCATGCGATCATCCTTCACCGCTTTCAACGAAAAGCTTGAATAAAGCTCCTTCACGCCCGGCAGTGCTTGAAGCACATTTCGAGCGAACTCGCCGAACGACTTCAGGTCGACTGCGACAACTTCCAGCAGGAAGTCGTACCTACCCGAGACGTGGTGGCACGAGACTATCTCGGGGATTTCTGAAATGCGCTTCTCAAATTGTCGGACCACGTGCTGGCCGTGGTCCCCCATCATTACATTCACAAACGCCGTCACCCCGTAGCCGAGTTGTTCGGGCGACAGGATCGCTCGATAGGCTCGTACCAGCCCGAGTTCCTCGAGGCGCTTGACTCTCCGCCAGCAAGGCGACGATGTCAGCGACACGCGTTCGCCCAACTCGGCCACCGTCAGCCGAGCATTCTCCTGGAGAGCTTCTAAAAGGGCGCAATCGGTGCGATCCAGAGTGTTAGATGTGGTCATGGGCAAATTATTCCAATAACGCTATTTGTGGCAACAGAATCATGCCTTGATATTCATCTCTTGGTCAACAATTTGGGAGCAAATTCTATGAGTTGGGGCATAGACTTTGTGTACCCAAACTAGGAAGACCATGGAGGTGTCCAATGTCCGAAAAGAGCGTGAGCTCAGGCTTCAGCACTCGAGCAATTCATCACGGTTACGACCCGATTAAGAACCAGGGCTCCCTGGTTCCCCCAGTGTACCTGTCGGCTACATTCGCATTTCCGTCGGTTGAATACGGTGGTCGCTGCTTCGCAGGCGAGGAGGACGGCTACTTTTACACGCGTATTTCCAACCCCACGCTGTCGATTCTCGAGGCGCGCATGGCAACGCTCGAGGGCGGTGAGGCAGCCGTTGCGTTCTCGTCGGGAATGGGCGCAATTACGTCGACTCTTTGGACGCTCGTTCGGCCTGGCGACGAGATTCTGGCGGACCGCACCCTGTATGGCTGTACCTTCGCGTTCCTGCAGCATGGCATTGGGAACTTCGGTGTGCGAGTGCGGCACGTTGATATGTCCAATCTCGACGAAGTCGCTGCCGCAATCACGCCGCAGACGAAGGTCATCTACTTCGAGTCGCCGGCCAATCCCAACATGCGACTCGCTGACATTGCGGCCATTGCCGAGCTAAGCCATAGAAACGGAGCAAAGCTCGTCGTGGACAACACGTACTGCACCCCGTATCTGCAGCGTCCACTCGAGCTCGGCGCAGATGTTGTGGTTCATTCGGCAACGAAATACCTCAGTGGCCATGGCGATGTCACTGCCGGCATTGCCGTCGCAAGCAAGGAAATCATCGACCAGATCCGCCTGTATGGACTCAAGGACATGACCGGTGCCGTGATGTCGCCGCAGGATGCATTTCTGCTGATGCGTGGCTTGAAGACGCTCGCCATTCGCATGGAACGGCATTGCGACTCGGCGGAGCTGATTGCCGGCCTGCTGGCCAGCCACCCGGCCGTCGCGGAAGTGTATTTCCCCGGGCTTTCGTCGTTCCCGCAGCATGAGCTGGCGACGCGGCAAATGCGTCGGTATGGCGGAATGATCGCGTTCGAACTCAAAGGCGGCGAGCCGGCCGGCAAGCGATTCATGAATGCGCTGAAGCTGTTTACTCGCGCCGTGAGTCTTGGCGACTGCGAATCCCTGGCACAGCATCCGGCAAGCATGACGCACTCCACGTATACGCCGGAAGAGCGCGCGGCCCACGGCATCTCGGAAGGGCTGGTGCGCTTGTCGGTTGGCCTGGAAGACGCTCCCGACATCCTTCAGGACGTTACGCAAGCCTTGGATGCATGCCATCAGTGAACACGTTGCAAAAGCAATAGTGCGTCGTAGCCCACCGGCAAATCGACCTGGTGGGCGCTTCCCTGATCACGCACAGCCTGAAATTTCCCTAGGTTGTCTCTAACCGCTTCGATGCTAGAGCATATGGATATGTCAGTTACTCGCTCTAAGGACTCGGTCCGGGCGGAACCGATGGTGATGAGTGGTGCCGAAATGATTATCGAGGCGTTGCGTCTCGAAGGGGTCACCAGTATCTGGGGATATCCCGGCGGTGCCGTGTTGCCGATATACGACGCGCTTCGCGGGCAATCGGGAGTTGATCACATCCTGGTCCGACACGAGCAGGCAGCCATTCATGCTGCGGATGGCTATTCGCGGGCCACGGGAGGCGTTGGCGTCGCGCTTGTGACGTCCGGCCCTGGTGTAACGAACGCCGTCACGGGTATCGCGACTGCCTATTTCGATTCAATCCCGCTTGTCGTGATTTCCGGCAACGTTCCGTTGCCGATGATTGGGCAGGACGCGTTTCAGGAGTGCGACGCGGTCGGAATTACTCGACCGGTCGTGAAGCATAGCTTCCTGGTTCGCAGTGTCGACGAACTTGCGCAGACCCTGAAGAAAGCGTTTTACATAGCTCGTACCGGGCGCCCTGGGCCAGTTCACGTTGACGTGCCTAAGGATGTCGCGCTCGCGAAAGGTCCGTTTATCTACCCCGACAAGGTCAAGCTTCGCTCGTACCGTCCCACGGTCGACGGGCATCGCGGACAGCTGCGCCACGCCGCTCGCCAGATTCGTGCTGCGCGGAAGCCCCTGATTTATACAGGCGGGGGTGTCGTGTCGTCAGGAGCTGGTACCGAGGTCATGGATCTTGCGGTGCTGCTGAACGCACCCGTGACCAGCACGCTGATGGGGCTGGGTGCGTATCCCGCGTCCGACCGCCGGTTTCTCGGAATGCCCGGTATGCATGGGACCTACGAGGCAAACCAGGCGATGCAAGAGTGTGACGTCGTGATCGCTATCGGTGCGCGCTTTGATGATCGTGTCATCGGCAATGTTGAGGACTATTGCTCTCGCCAGCGAGAGATCATTCATATCGATATCGATCCTGCCTCCATTGCAAAGCGGGTGCGTCCGACAGTACCGATCGTTGGTGATGCCAGAAGTATAGTCAAGGAATTGAATCAATTGCTTCGCGCAGAGCATTTGCCCGCGTTCGCCAATGCCGAATGGTGGGCGCAGATTGAGATGTGGCGCGCGAGGAAATGCCTCGCTTATTCGCAGACAGACGACGCGATCAAGCCGCAATACGTGATCGAAAAGATCTCGGAACTTACACAAGGGTTGGCGTACATCTGCTCTGACGTAGGCCAACATCAAATGTGGACGGCGCAGCATTATGGCTTCGAGCTGCCCAGACGATGGATCAATTCCGGCGGGCTCGGGACGATGGGCGTGGGGCTGCCCTATGCAATGGGTGTCAAGCAAGCATTTCCGAACGAGGATGTCTTCACGATTACTGGGGACGGTTCTATCCAGATGTGCATTCAGGAGTTGTCGACCTGTAAGCAATATAACTTGCCGATCAAGATTGCGTCCTTGAACAACGGCTACCTCGGAATGGTGCGCCAGTTACAGGACGTGGAGTACGAAAGGCGGCACTCGCAGTCCTACATGGAGGCACTGCCCGACTTTCCAGCCCTGGCGAGGGCGTATGGCCATATTGGCTTACGGATCGATCGAAAGGCGGATGTCGAGCCGGCGATCCGGGAAGCGTTGGCTTTTCGTGATCGAACCGTGTTCATGGATTTTCATGTGGATTCCACCGAGAACGTCTGGCCGATGGTACGTGCCGGCAGGGGGCTTTGCGAAATGCTCTTACAAACCGATTCGCCCACGCTTGAAATGAATTAGGAGCGGCGGACATGTTGAGAAACTCAAATATGGCAGATGCTATGCAGGAGGCAGCTATGAAGCGGCATATCGACGCGGGAGATAGTCACGAGCACTTCGGTGGAGCGTTCGTCGACGACGATATTCAGGAAACTGAGGAATGGCTTGAGGCACTGGATGGGGTCTTGAAGGCCGCCGGTCCGGATCGTGCCCGCTTCATCCTTGATAACCTTGATCGGCACGCCAAGAATCTGAAGATTCGCAAGTCGCAGCATCCTTATTCGGCGTATCAGAACACCATCTCTCTCGAAGAGCAGCCGCGATATCCGGGCGATCTCGCGATCGAGCAGAAGCTGACATCCATCATCAGATGGAATGCGCTTGCGATGGTTGTGCGGGCGAACAAGTCCTATGGGGAACTGGGCGGGCACATCGCGAGCTACGCGTCGGCTGCGGAACTGTTTGAGGTCGGCTTCAATCATTTCTTCCGGGCAGACTCCGAGACCGAGAAGGGGGATCTGGTCTATTTCCAGCCACACTCTGCTCCCGGTGTCTACGCACGTGCTTTTCTGGAAGGGCGACTCACCGAGGGCGAGCTGTCGAACTACCGTCAGGAAGTCGGGAAGAATGGGCTTTGCTCCTACCCGCACCCGTGGCTGATGCCGAATTTCTGGCAATTCCCGACCGGGTCAATGGGCATCGGTCCGATCAGCGCGATCTATCAGGCGCGGTTCCTGCGTTATCTGGAACACCGCGGGCTCGCGACGACTGCTTCGCGTCACGTGTGGGGCGTCTTTGGCGACGGTGAAATGGACGAGCCGGAGTCCATCGCGGCACTGTCGCTGGCTGCGCGGGAACGTCTCGATAATCTGACTTTCGTCGTCAACTGCAATTTGCAGCGGCTTGACGGGCCCGTGCGCGGAAACGGGCAGGTGATCAATGAGCTTGAGGCACTTTTCTCGGGAGCCGGGTGGAACGTCATCAAGGTCGTTTGGGGATCCGAGTGGGATGCGTTGTTCGCGCGTGACAAGAATCACGCGTTGCTTCGCCGTTTCTCCACTATGGTGGACGGCGAATACCAGACGCTTGGAGCAAAGAATGGTGAGTACAACCTCGCTCACTTCTTTGAAACGGACCCGGAGCTCAAATCACTTGTCAGTGGCCTGACGACTGCCGAAATCGATGGGCTCCGCCGTGGCGGGCACGACTTCAAGAAGCTGTATGCAGCGTTCCATGCCGCCAAAAATCACAATGGTGCTCCGACTGTCGTCCTGGCAAAGACCAAGAAGGGATTTGGGATGGGTGCGGCCGGGGAATCGAAGATGACTGCGCACCAGCAGAAAAAGCTGGATGTTGACGCACTTCGCGCATTCCGGGATCGCTTCTCTTTGCCACTGGACGACGCCGCCGTGGGGGAAATGAAGTTCTACAAACCGGCCGACGATTCTCCGGAGATGGAGTATTTGCGTTCGCAACGCGCAGCGCTTGGGGGCTACCTGCCTCGTCGTATCGGGAAGGCGGAGAGTGTCAAGGTTCCCGGTCTCGACGATTACGGACAATTCGCGTTGCAAGGCGACGTGCGAGAGTCGTCGACCACGACCGGTCTTGTCCGACTCTTCACTAATCTCATCAAGGACAAATCCGTCGGACCTCGCGTCGTACCGATCGTCGCCGACGAAGCACGCACGTTCGGGATGGCGAATCTCTTTCGGCAAATCGGTATCTATTCGCCGATGGGGCAGATGTATGAACCGGAAGATGCCGGCTCGATGCTCTTCTACAAGGAGGCCGTCGACGGTCAGTTACTGGAAGAAGGGATCACGGAAGCGGGCGCAGTAGCATCTTGGACGGCTGCTGCCACGTCATACAGCGTAAACGGCATCGCAATGCTGCCGTTCTACATCTACTACTCGATGTTCGGCTTCCAGCGAGTGGGAGATCTGATCTGGGCCGCGGCGGACCAGCGTGCGAGAGGGTTCCTCATTGGCGCGACATCCGGTCGAACGACCCTGGCAGGTGAAGGACTGCAGCATCAGGACGGGACCAGTCATCTGATTGCGTCGACAGTGCCGAACTGCCGTGCGTATGACCCTGCGTTTGTGAGCGAAGCGGCGGTGATCGTTCATAACGGCGCAAAGCGCATGCTCGAAGATCAGGAAGACGAGTTTTACTACATTACCGTCGGCAACGAAAACTATCCTCAGGCCCCACTCTCGGAAGACAAGCACGAGGCGGTGATTAAGGGGATGTATCTGTTCGACGAACGAAAGGCGGATGGCAGTTCCATGCGCGTGCGGTTGCTCGGCTCCGGCGCAATTCTGCGCGAAGTCATCGCCGCAGCCGATTTGCTTGCGACAGATTGGAACATTACTGCGGAAATCTGGAGTGTGACCAGCTTCTCGGAGCTCGCACGAGATGCACGAGCGTGCGAGCGCCGTCGCATGTTCGGTGGCGATGCGGCCGCCGAGTGCCATCTTGAAAAATGCCTGGCGGGCGAGACACCAGTAGTGGCCGCCACCGATTACGTTCGCGCGTACCCGCAGCTGATCGCGTCGTACGTCGCTGCGCCGTTCACAGCTCTGGGTACCGACGGATTTGGGCGCAGCGACACACGTGCCGAGCTTCGTGGATTCTTTGAGATCGACCGCCACCACATCGTCGCCGCAGCCGTGCATGCCGTGGCGCCGGAGAAGCATGCTGAGGTTCTGAGTCGCTATGGAATCAAGGCAAGTGCATTCGCACCGTGGGAGATCTAAGTCCGTAGCGAACAAAGCCGCACGAGAGTCCGGGGCATCGGCACAGGATAAATTTCCTATCTGTGCCGTGCCCTTTCCAAAGAAAAACACAATCGGCGAGCCACGGTGCAGCCTGATGGGCGGCGCTGGCCATCAAGGATCACACGAAGAATGAGTCAAGCAAGCGAAATTAGAGTTCCGGATATCGGCGACTATAAGGGTGTGCCGGTCATCGAGATTCACGTGAAGCCGGGTGATGTCATCCAGGCCGAGGACGCCGTTGTGACGCTTGAGTCGGACAAGGCGACAATGGACGTGCCAACGCCAGCAGCCGGTACCGTCAAGGAAGTCAAGATCAAGGTTGGTGATGAGGTGTCGGAAGGCTCACTGCTGTTGATCCTCGAGACCGCAAATGCTACCGCTGAAGTGCCGTCGATCTTGGAGAGTGCATCCACTTCGGTAGCGTCGCCGGCACCCGTTCCGACCGCACAAGCGACGTCGGTGGCGCCTCCATCAGTGACGGCGCCGGTCGCCGCAGTTGTCACGTCGACACCAGTGCATGCCGTGGTAACCAGCTCGGGAGGGCACGCCAGCCCGTCGGTGCGCATGTTTGCACGAGATCTGGGCGTCGATGTATCGCGCGTTCCCGCCACGGGGCCGAAGGGCCGCGTCACGCAGGACGATGTCCGGCGCTTCGTGAAGGGGGTGATGATTGAGCGGACGGCGGCGCCGACCCACTCGATGGCTGGACACGGCGCTGGCAGTGAACTGAATCTGTTGCCGTGGCCGAAGGTCGATTTTACGCGCTTTGGCGAAATCGAAAGTCAGCCGCTGTCGCGCATCAAGAAGATCTCCGGCGCTAACCTTCATCGCAATTGGGTCATGATCCCGCACGTTACCAACTGCGAGGAGGCCGATATTACGGATCTGGAAGATCTGCGCGTCAAGCTCAACAAGGAGAATGAAAAGCAAGGCGTCAAGGTCACCATGCTCGCCTTCTTGATCAAGGCGGCCGTGGCGACGTTGAAGAAATTCCCGACGTTCAACGCCTCGCTCGACGGCGACAACCTGGCGCTGAAGAAATATTTCAACATCGGCTTCGCTGCCGATACGCCGAACGGGCTCGTGGTGCCGGTAATCAAGGACGCTGACAAGAAAGGGGTGGTTGAGATCGGTCAGGAGATGGTCGAAATGGCCAAGCTTGCGAGAGAGGGGAAGCTCAAGCCGGACCAGATGCAAGGTGGCAGCTTCTCCATCTCCTCGCTCGGCGGCATCGGCGGCACCTACTTCACCCCGATCATCAACGCGCCGGAGGTGGCCATCATGGGTGTGGGCAAGTCGTATCAGAAGCCAGTCTGGGACGGCAAGCAATTCGCGCCGCGCCTGACGCTGCCGCTATCCCTGTCCTGGGACCATCGCGTAATCGACGGCGCGGAAGCCGGCCGCTTCAACGCTTACTTTGCGCACTTGCTGGCCGATTTCCGCCGCATTCTGCTTTAAGGCTGCAGGGGCAGTACTACAAAGAACCCGAGCGTCCCTGCGAGGCAAGCCGCTATGGCGTGACCTGCACGACGCGTAAGTTCAAAAGCCGCCGGAGGTACTGTGCGAGTGGAGTGTGAGTAGCAAAGTCGAAGTGGGCGTGAAGTCAAAAATTCCGACTGCCTATGTGCATGCACATTTTTTGCGAATCCGCGAAAAAGACGACGCAGGCGTCTGCAAACGCCAACTACGACGCTGTCACCTTCATTTTGGTCGGGCGGCGCATTGAGGAGCAAAGGATGAGTGTGATCGAGGTCAAGGTGCCGGACATCGGCGATTTTGATGCAGTGGACGTAATCGAAGTGATGGTCAAGCCCGGCGATCAGGTCGAGATAGATCAGTCCCTCATTGTGTTGGAGTCGGACAAGGCAACAATGGACGTGCCGTCCACCGCTGCTGGCGAGGTGATCGGCGTGTGCGTCAAGGTGGGTGACAAGATTGGCGAGGGTGTGTTGATCTGTACAGTCGAGGGGGCCGTGCAGGTGCCGCCTCTATCGGAGCAATCCAAGAAATTGCCTCTCGCGGCGCCAGTCGCGATACCTATGCCGGTTGCGGCGATGCAGAGCGGCAGCACTGACATCGAATGTGAAATGTTGGTGTTGGGCGCTGGTCCGGGTGGCTATTCCGCCGCGTTCCGTGCCGCTGATTTAGGCATGAAAACGGTGTTGGTCGAACGTTTCGCTACGCTTGGTGGTGTTTGCCTTAATGTCGGTTGCATTCCATCCAAGGCGCTGCTGCACAACGCGGCTGTGATCGACGAAGCGAAGGCGTTGGCCGCCCATGGCATCGTGTTCGGCGATGCCAAGATTGATCTGGACGGCCTGCGTAACTACAAGCAGTCGGTGGTTAGCAAGCTGACCAATGGTCTCGCGGGTATGGCCAAGGCACGCAAAGTGCAGGTAGTGCGCGGCATCGGCAGCTTCGTCGATCCGCATCACCTGGAGGTCGATCTGACCGAGGGTGATGGTAAGGCGAGTGCGGGCAAGAGGACTATGATTCGCTTCGAGAATGCCATCATTGCCGCCGGAAGCCAGGCGATAAGACTGCCGTTCATTCCCGAGGATCCGCGCATCGTCGATTCAACCGGTGCACTAGAGTTGCCCGAGATACCTGAAAAGATGTTGGTCATCGGTGGCGGGATTATCGGTCTCGAAATGGCGACTGTTTACAGTACCCTGGGTGCGGAAATCGATGTCGTCGAAATGCTTGATGGCTTGATGAATGGTGCCGACCGGGATCTCGTCAAGGTCTGGGAGAAGAAGAACAAGGACCACTTTGGCAAGATTATGCTGAGGACCAGGACGGTTGGAGTGGAAGCCAAAGCCGATGGCATTCATGTGAGGTTCGAAGGCGAGCAGGCGCCGGCCGAGGCTCAGCGCTACGACCTTGTATTGGTTTCGGTTGGACGATCCCCCAACGGCAAGCGCATCGGCGCAGAGAAGGCCGGTGTGGCTGTGACCGATCGCGGATTCATCGACGTGGACAAGCAGATGCGCACCAATGTGCCGCATATCTTCGCGATCGGCGACATCGTCGGCCAGCCGATGCTTGCGCACAAGGCCGTTCATGAAGGGCATGTGGCCGCTGAAGCGGCGCATGGCGAGAAGGCATATTTCGACACCCGACAGATCCCGTCGGTTGCTTTTACCGATCCGGAAGTGGCATGGGCCGGCCTGACCGAGGACCAGTGCAAAGAGCAGGGTGTGAAGTACGGGAAGGGTATGTTTCCGTGGGCTGCGTCCGGGCGCGCGATCGCCAATGGTCGTGACGAGGGCTTTACCAAACTGCTGTTCGACGCGGAGAACCATCGCATCATCGGCGGCGGCATTGTTGGTCCTCACGCCGGCGATCTGATCAGCGAGATCTGTCTGGCGATCGAGATGGGCGCAGACGCTGTCGACATCGGTCGCACGATTCATCCGCATCCTACGTTGGGCGAATCCGTGGGTATGGCCGCCGAGATTTACGAGGGCGTCTGCACTGACGTACCGCCGCCGCGCAAGCGCTAGCAGTCGGGCAACAGTGGCAACGCCGTCATTTCTCGCCTGCGTAAGGTTTCAATCTTCGCTTAATACAGAGACAAAACAACGGAACGCCTGGGTTTCTGGCGTTCCGTCGTTGTAGCCGTGTCTCGCGCGACAGGCGGTCGGCGTCGTCCCTTCCAATCCGCTTCTTAAACGACGCCAAGCTAAACGCAGGCACGCAATTGAAGCCGAGCGATTGTGAAATCCCGTCCATGGGATTCCGACCACGCCTCAGGTCCCGGATCGCGATGCGACATCGAAGTCTGTCCCTTAATTCCTGAAACGTGGCGTCCTCTGCAGCCGGCGTGCGAATCAAGGATCGGTCGGCCTCGTGACGGCACCGGAACAGTGCGGTGCCGTTTTTGTATCCGCTCCGGCGGCAGGTCCGCCTGTACAGTCCGGGCGGCGCGCGCCGGGACGATCAACCCTTACCGGTCTTTTCTAGTTGCCCGCAGTGCCGTCGAGGCGACGTGATTCCTCGCTTACCCGCCAGGCGCAGCGCCATCCGGCAGCACGGGCCAAGGAGCTTTAAATGGATATTTTCGTCCAGCAGATCCTCAACGGGCTGGTGCTCGACAGTGTCCACCCCATCATCGCGTCTATCTAGTTTTCATTGATACCGGCTTGCTCCGCGCTAACTCTTTGATATTGGCGCAGGGTAGTGAGGCACGCTGGTAAACCGAGCCCTACCATTGCTCATCCATCAACTTATTCATGCAAGGCATCAGAAAATTTCGATTTCGGTCGTATTTTCATCGCCATAGGTTAGATAGTGCGTCGTCGATTGGTCGATCTAGTGACGAGGCAGACATGTTCACGCGGATCTCGCGTGTCTTCCAGTTGCAACGAAATCTTCAAGAAAGGGTTTGGATATGATTCGGGCAATTCGTCGGATTTTTGGTTGCATTTCTCTTCTGACAATCCTGTTACACACTACGGCCTCCATGGCTGCTGATGAACCGAAGGTGTGTAACGGAGGAAAGCCTATCCGCTTCGCTCAAGTGACTTGGGAAAGTGGAGAAGTGTTTGAGGAGATGTTCAGATCAATTCTGGAAAAGGGGTATGGCTGCAAGACTGAACTCGTAACCGGTGCGAGCTTTGTCATGTACTCCGCAATTATCAACGGTGATGTCGATATTTTTTCGGAGGTCTGGCGAAATAGAGTTCCAGCCGTAGAGAAAGCCGCCACGGAAGGGAAAATTCAGCTTGTTGGCAGTTTGCTTAAAAGCGCGGGCGGTATTGAAGGCTGGTTTGTCCCTGAATATGTGATCAAGGGAGATAGTAAGCGGGGTATCAAACCGTTGGCTCCAGATCTTGTGACGGTGGAAGACCTGAAGAAATACGCTTCGATTTTCCGTGACGACGAAAATCCGAATAAAGGACGTTTCTATAATTGCCCGACAACTTGGCAGTGCGAGCGTGATAATACGGAGAAGATGAAAGCGTACGGGATGGAATCGTCGTATGTGAATTTTCATCCTGGAACGGGGGCAGCCTTTGATACGGCAATCACTTCAGCGTACAAACGCGGCGAACCCATTCTGTTCGCCTACTGGAAACCATCCGCTCTCATGGGGCAGGTAAAAACGGTTCAGTTGAAGGAAAAGGCGTACAACGAGGCGTGCTGGGAGACGATCAAAACCGGACAGCCGAATCCGTGCGCCTCTGCCACGCCGGAAACGGCATTGAGCGTAATGGTCAATCAAGGCTTTGCCAGCAAGAATCCAGACGCCGTCGAGCTTTTTAAGAAACTGTCAGTCCCTCTCGAGGATCTGAACGGTGCGATCGCGGCGATTCTGCCGCCCGCCCGCACGCCGGCGAGAAAGATTGCAGATGATTTTATTCGCAGCCATCCGGATCTAGTTAGTCAATGGGTATCGGCTGATGTGGCTAAGAAAGTGAATGCCGCGTTAAGGTAAAAATCGGATTTGCGTGTCCCGTCCCGTATTGTGGTAGGGGCACGCATCGAGAAATTTAGGAGATCTGTAGTGGCTACACGAGGATTTATAGGCCGCCGGCCACGTCAAGAAATCGCAACGCGGGTTCCGCCAGGTCAGCACGAGACTACGGAGTTTCCCGTGCTATCGATTGGCCCCACTCCGCTTATCGATATGGCGAAATGGTCGCTTTCTATTCGGGTGGAGCAGACCTTGATCGTATCGTGGCAGTGGGATGAATTCAATGCACTAGATCTGTTCGATTGGACTGGTGACATTCACTGCGTTACGCGCTGGTCAAAGTTCGATACGCAATGGAGCGGCGTGAGCATCGATACGATGCTTGAGACAGCGGGTCTAAAAGATCCTCCGCCGTACTGCACCGCCGTGTCGATGGACGGGTACTCATCAAATTTGCTGACGAGCGATCTCGCTGATGGAAGAGCCATGGTCGCGACGCATTACGAAGGTAAGCCATTGGATCGGCATCATGGAGGCCCCGCCAGATTATTCGCTCCTCATCTTTATTTTTGGAAAAGTGCGAAGTGGATTTGTGAGTTGAATTTCAGCAATATTGAAAAACCGGGATTTTGGGAGTCGCGCGGATATCATCTTTACGGTGACCCATGGCGCGAGCAACGATTTATCGAGGGTGAATAATTCTATGTTGGCTGAAGCGCCTATTCTTCTTCAAAGCACTCCCATCTGGATCGAGGTGGAGATTGAGAAAATATCTCAACTCACGCCTACTATTAAATCTCTTCGCTTTCGTGTGCCATGGGGTGCCACGTTCAGGGCGGGCCAGGCGGTGGATTTCCGGCTCACAGCCGAAGATGGGTATAGTGCGCAGCGCTACTACTCGATTGCTACTGCTCCGTGTCCAGATCATTATGTAGAGGTGATGGTTGAACGGAAGGAAGGTGGAGAAGTATCCTCGTTCTTTCACGACACACTTGAGGTTGGTGACAAAATTGAGGTGCGTGGGCCTATTGGTGGGGGACCATTTACGTGGCAGCCGTCTGACCCTGGTCCTATCATGCTGATTGGTGGTGGATCGGGAGTTGTGCCGCTGCTCTCAATGCTCAGACATCGACATGCAGTAAAATGTTCGACGCCTTTTACTTTGATTTATTCGGCAAAACAGCATTCCGATGTGCTGATGAAGAATGAATTGCGGGAAATGTCTGATTCTGATCATTCGCTACAAGTTGCTATCACCCTTACTCGAGAAAAAAACATGCCGCCTGGATTCAATTCGGGAAGAGTGAGCAAGGCTTTGATTGCTGGTGCATTTTCGGGAGATTGGAGTGATCCAAAAACATGTTTCATATGTGGATCGAATTCGTTTGTAGGTGATATTTGTGATCTGCTACTGGAATTGGGGATGCCGATGCACCAGGTACGAACAGAACGGTTTGGAGGGTGAGCATCTGCGATTAGCGCACTCGTCAGTGCAGGCGGAGCTCTCGAGGAAAGATGAAAGGACGCGCTTATGGAGGTAGTCGACGCTGGACCATATGAATTGGTCCAGCTGCTTATGGGGATGTTGATCGCAAGGCTTATTGTCGCATTTTGGAGCATTTCGCCAGGTGGACGACGGCGTGGAAGCGGATATTTTGCCAATCGGAGGCGTATGTATGGTGCGCCGCATGCTTACGCCTTCTCGCCGCAATGAATAGATTTGTCACCGCTCCCGCAGCGAGCGAGGAGGAATTATGATATGTGGCGATATGTATTCCAAATGGCAATAGGAGAACATTCTGATTTGAGCGTTGCGGTGAAGTGCATGATTAATCTTTGATTTAGCTGTTATCAGGAGTAAGCGCGGTAAGCTGGTGTCTTAATCCAATAAAACTGGGTGGTTCGAGGATGCGAAAACGTTGAAAGTTAGCATCGCGCCTGTTAAGAAAATCTAGGAGCCCAGATAATGTCGGCACATATTGTTCTCGACGAGGAAAGTGCAGGGGGTGTTCTCACGCCATCTTCGCTGGAGGTTATGCGATTATATCGCAAGAGTCGCTTGGTTCGGCAACTCCAGCTGCGCGATTTGCCTGCGATTCTTTTGTATGATCCTTTGAATATACGTTACGCTACCGATCTGTCCAATCAGCAGGTGTGGTGTCTTCATAATTTTTGTCGTTACGTGCTAGTCTTCGCAGATGGATACACTATTAATTTTGAATTCAGCGGCTGTGAGCATCTATCCGAACGGCTGTCTACGATACAGGAAGTCCGAAACAGCATCGGCTGGTTATTTTTTTTATCTGGTCAGAATCTGAACAGCGACGCCAACGCATGGAGTGCTCAGATTTCGGGCGCGTTGGCTGAACGAGGTTGTCAGGGCTTGCTCGCCGTTGATAAACTTGAACCGCTGGGTGTGGCGGCGCTTGCCAAGCGCGGGATTGAAATTGTCGACGGACAAAATCTTACTGAGTCTGCGCGATGTATAAAAAGCGCTGAGGAATTATTGGTTATTCGCAATGCGATCAAGGTCGCTGAGTCCGGTTTGAAGAGAATGTATGACGCCTCTTATCCCGGTATGTCCGAACAGGCGATTTGGGCAGAGCTGCATCATGAAAACATCTCAAGGGGTGGCGAATGGATCGAGACCCGGTTGCTAACCGCAGGTCCGCGAACGAATCCCTGGTTTCAGGAGTGCTCCAATTACGCATGCCAGTCAGGTGATATGTTGTCAGTCGATACGGATATGATTGGTCCGTACGGCTACTGTGCCGATTTGTCCCGGTCATGGACCATTGGCCACACACCGTTCACGCCCGAACAACGTGTTCTTTATGAAACTGCGCTTGAACAGATACATCACAATCTTGAATTACTGCGTCCTGGACTCAGCTTTGCCGAATTCAATCAAAGATCGTGGCGAATCCCTGAGAAATATCTCGACCGACGATATGTGGTCGCGATACATGGCGTTGGCCTTGCCGACGAATTTCCTATCGTCAGACTACATCCGGATTTCGAGGAGAGTTATGCCGGGCAATTCGAGGAGGGCATGGTCGTTACGGTGGAAAGCCTCATTGGCGAAGTCGGCGGCCGCGAATGCGTCAAACTCGAAACGCAAGTGCATATCACAAGAAGCGGCGCGGTACGTCTCGACACATTTCCCTTCGAATGCATGTAGTTCGAGCCGTACCAACGTGCAGGAGGATGTGCGAGCGTGAGTCGCACGCGCGAGGCGAGGTGAACGCTGCCTGTCGCCCAATCGGGAACTGGTGATGGATGAGTGCATCATTGTCCGCCACAAGGAGCAACTAGCCGCAGTCGCGCGGAACCGATACTTGGTTGCCTGCGAACGGGTGCACCCTTTCATCATGGCCGGCAAGCGTTTGAAAATTGTGACGGGATCGGAAACCTTGCGCATTGATCTGAACATAAACGCTCCTCCGACGATCATCCCTTCCTTCGATGATGTCGGTGTAACGCGGCGGCTCCTTGCATCAGTATTTTCATGCAATGACTCAGATCTTTTGTATTGACCGGCAATTTATGTACCGAAAATATCAATCGTAGAAAAACGGGTGGGAGATCATGATGTCTCGGAAAGTGGTGAGCGTGATGGCGCTTATGATGCTTGGTTGTTGCGGTGCCGCACTGGCCCAAGAGGTGGTCAAGATTGGGTATGCGGGACCAATAACCGGTCCGGTGGCGCAAATCGGGAAGGATTCAGAAAATGGTGTCCGACTTGCGGTCGACGAGGCGAATGCACAAAACATCCGGATCGGAGGCAAGGCGGTACGGTTTGCAGTGGATCCCCAGGATGACATGGGTGACCCGAAGACCGCGACAACAGTTGCCCAAAAGCTGGTCGATGACGGGGTGGTCGGCATCATCGGTCACTTGAATTCGGGCGCAACGTTGCCGGCGTCGAAGATTTACTCGGATGCGGGTATAGCGCAGATTTCGCCCGCGTCGACGAACTCCTTGTACACCCGACAAGGCTTCAAGACGGCCTTCCGCGTTATTGGCGATGATCGTGACGTCGTCAAGGTTCTTGTGGGTTACGTTCTCGGGAAGATGCATGCCAAACGCATCGCGGTCGTCGATGATCGTAGCGCTTATGGCCAGTCATTTGCCGATCAGGTGGTCGAAGAACTCAAGGTAAGGAATGTCACTCCCATCGATCGGCAATATGTCACGACGCAGACCGTCGATTTCAGAGGAATCCTGACAGAATTGAAATCCCACAATCCTGACGTGTTGATCTATGCGGGTGTGGATGCTCAGGCTGGCCCCATGCGTAAGCAGATGGTCAGTCTGGGGATGGGGAAAACGCAGATCGCGGGTTGCACAATCGAGACTGACAAGTTTATCGACCTTGCGGGCGGCCCGGCGAACGCGCAAGGAACAGTGTCGTCGGAGTCCGGCTATGCGCTCGCCAGCATGCCGAAGGGCAAGGACTTTGAGCGGCAGTTCGCGAAATATGGCAAACCGGTTCTGTTCTCGCCCTACGCCTACGATGCGACCTGGGCTCTTATCAAGGCGATGCAGGCCGCGAATTCCGTGAAGCGTGCGGACATTTTGGCCGCACTTCGGCGCGTGAGTTTTGAAGGGGTTACGGGCCCCATATCCTTCGACGGCAAGGGCGACCTTCAGACTGCACGGGTGACCATATTCAATATGGTTGACGGCCGCTGGAAAGGGGTAGAGACGGTCGCAGTGTCAAAATGAGTCTCCTTGGTGTTGATTGGGCGTGCATCCGGATCACTTCCGCTTGCACGCCATTTTTCTGAGGGAGACTCCGGCTCGACTCACGGTCCGTATGCTTGAGATACGACTTCGCTCCACGACTGACTTCACATGCGGTGCCTTTCGATTGGCAGGAAGGGATGGTATTTCCCAGTTCAAACGTGCATGCCGCGGCCGTGCGTGCTGACTGGATGATTGGGAATAACCCTTGCTCGCGTAGTAGGCGCCAACGTTAAGCTTGGGCTTGTTCGTTCGCGATTTCAGCGTGAACTTTTTATCAATCCAAGTAAATTTCATGATTTGGCACGTCTCGATTCATGAAAGGTTTTACCGGTTAACTCATCGTAAATTTCCACATGCGCCAGTTCTACCGGCGATTTCATTATTTCGTCCAGCGCATGGGTGAGGAAAGCATCGGAGTCGGGTGCTCCAGCGGTCATCAGCGCGTCACGCATGATGTTGTAGTCAAGGACATCTGTCAGTTCGTCGCCACTGGAACTGGAGTTTTCGTATCGAACCCAAATTTCGACGTTGACAATCCTGGTACTTGGGCAACCGTCTGCAGAAACACATCTCCAGCCGCGCAGGTAGATTCGGCGCCAGTCCACAGCCTCTTCTGCGGTCGGTCCAATAGTATCATTCATCGTCATTTTCCTGAAGGTTTACAAACAAATATATAAATTTTGTACGTAATTTATAGGCAACGATTGGATCGTGCAAACATATAAAAACAAGTGCAAACGTACTTTTTGCATGCGAAAAAATGGTGCTGATGCTGAGCAATTGAAGGTGTAAATTTATGTGAATTTTGGGTGCCATTATGGCATCTGGTTCGTTGAATAGTCGTGCGAGTGCGGAGTTGAAATATGAGTCAGGCAGAAATCATTGATGGTGTTGCGGTTTCCCAGCAGCTACGCGAAGAGGTTTCGCGGCGAGCTGCTGAGTTGACGCGAAAGGGAGTCACTCCGGGGCTCGCAGTTGTACTGGTTGGCGATGATCCGGCGAGTGCGGTTTATGTGCGCAACAAGGTTAAGGCCTGCGAGCAGCACGGCCTGCACTCGACGTTGGACCGCCTTCCTACCGAGACCTCAGAAGAGGCATTGCTCGCTCGCATCCGGGAATTAAATGAGGATCCGAAGATTCACGGGATTCTCGTGCAGCTTCCGCTTCCGGCGCACATCGACAGTCACAAGGTCATTGAATCTATTGCGGCTGAGAAAGATGTGGATGGATTTCACGTTGCCAACGCTGGCGCGCTGATGACAGGCCGCCCGCAGTTCCGGCCATGTACCCCATATGGGGTGATGAAGCTTCTCGAAGCTTATGAAATTCCGGTTTCCGGCCGGCAGGCCCTGGTCATCGGTCGTTCGAACATCGTTGGCAAGCCCATGGCGATGCTTCTTCTCGAGGCTGGCGCGACAGTTACCATCTGCCACAGCAAGACCGCCGATCTTTCGGCTCACACGAAGGCCGCGGACATCGTGGTCGCCGCGGTCGGCAAGCGGAACATTCTGACGGGCGCCATGGTGAAAGCCGGTGCAGCGGTTATCGATGTCGGGATGAACAAGACCGATGAGGGAAAGCTTTGCGGCGATGTCGAGTTCGCAACGGTTCGCGAGGTGGCGGGTTACGTTACTCCGGTTCCGGGCGGAGTGGGGCCCATGACTATCACCATGCTCCTCGTCAATACACTGGAGTCGGCAGAGCGTGCTGCAATGCTGTAACGTGCCCACTTGTCGTCCGCCGCTTTAGAGGCGGACGACGCACGAGCCACGCAGCCAGGGTGACAGGAAGTCAGCGATGCCTGTCGGTTGTGAGACGTGGTCACTTCCTGCGGCATCGTAACCCTTCTGGTCCACGCTCGAGCACGCTTTCGTGTATCGAATGCAGCATTCGTCCATCGAGAATCAATGCGACGGATTGGCGTTGATGCCCTTGATCTACGCGCAGTACCGAACGCAAGCCATGAAGCACCGCTTCGAAGCGGTCTGCGCGCAGCTGTCATAGTGTTTGTCGATACACCGTCGCGCAACGTGGACATTGGTTGTCAGCCATGCGCAATGCAACCCCCATCCGCACGGTCATGGCGAGACGGTAGGCGGTTCGCGTGTTTTTTTGCGCCTTCGTGCCATGTGTTCTTTCGTCAACGTCACATACGGTTTGTCGAAGCCCCTTTCTTCATCCTTCACGTTACTGGGGCAGGAGCCGCGTTTTTCCATCCCACTATGACCGCATAAACGCAAAAAATGTATAGCATGCCCTACGCTCCGATCAAATCGCTGCTCATTGCCAACCGCTCGGAAATCGCGATCCGCGTGATGCGTGCCGCGGCGGAATTGAACATCCACACGGTCGCAATCTATTCGAAGGAAGATCGCCTCGCGCTACATCGTTTCAAGGCCGACGAGAGCTACCTGGTCGGCGAAGGCAAAAAGCCACTCGCGGCCTATCTCGACATCGACGACATCCTGCGCGTCGCGCGGCAGGCCAAGGTCGACGCGATCCATCCGGGCTACGGTTTCCTGTCCGAGAATCCGGATTTCGCCCAAGCGGTCATCGACGCCGGGATCCGCTGGATCGGCCCGTCACCAGATGTGATGCGCAAGCTCGGCAACAAGGTCGCGGCCCGCAACGCCGCGATCGCCGCCGGCGTGCCGGTGATGCCCGCCACCGCGCCGCTTCCACAGGACCTCGACGAATGCAAGCGCCTGGCGGAAACCGTCGGCTATCCTCTGATGCTCAAGGCGAGTTGGGGGGGCGGCGGGCGCGGCATGCGGGTGCTCGAGAGCGAGCAAGATCTGGCGACGTCGCTCGCGGCCGCGCGCCGGGAAGCGCTGGGTGCGTTCGGCAACGATGAAGTCTATGTCGAAAAGCTTGTGCGCAACGCGCGCCACGTTGAGGTCCAGGTGTTGGGCGACCTGCACGGTACGTTGGTGCACCTCTACGAGCGTGACTGCACCGTGCAGCGCCGCAACCAGAAGGTCGTCGAACGCGCGCCCGCGCCGTACCTGGATTCTGCCGGCCGGGAAGCGCTGTGCAAAGCGGCGATGCGGCTGATGCGCGCGGTCGGCTACAGCCATGCCGGTACCGTCGAATTCCTGATGGATGCCGATACCGGCCAGTTCTACTTCATCGAGGTGAATCCGCGCATCCAGGTCGAACACACGGTCACCGAGATGATTACCGGGGTCGACATCGTCAAGGCGCAGATCCGCATCACGGAAGGGGGCAGGATCGGCCTGACCGAGGATCTGCTCGACGTACATGGAACTGTGGCGACGCATGCGGCGGGGGTGCCGGCGCAGCCGGACATTCCGCTGAACGGACATGCGCTGCAATGCCGGATCACGACCGAGGACCCCGAGAACGGCTTCTTGCCCGACTACGGACGACTCACCGCGTACCGTAGCGCAGCAGGCTTCGGCGTGCGTCTCGACGCCGGCACGGCCTATGGCGGTGCGGTCATCACTCCGTATTACGACTCGCTGCTGGTCAAGGTCACGACCTGGGCGCCGACGGCCGCCGAGTCGATCCGGCGGATGGACCGGTCGTTGCGCGAGTTCCGCATCCGGGGCGTCGCGTCGAACCTCCAGTTCCTCGAGAACGTCATCAACCACTCGGCCTTTGGTGCGGGCGACGTCACGACCCGCTTCATCGACCAGACGCCTGAGTTGCTCGCCTTCACGAAACGGCGCGATCGCGCTACGAAGCTGTTGAGCTATCTGGGCGACGTCTGCGTGAACGGACATCCCGAGATGAGTGGCCGAGCACTCCCCGCGTTGCCGCTGCCGAAATCCATCCCGCCGGCCGTGGACACGGCGCTGCCATTGCCGTCCGGCACACGCGACCGGCTGCGGGAACTCGGGCCGGAGAAATTTGCGCGCTGGATGCTGGACCAGAAGCGGGTGCTGCTGACCGACACAACGATGCGCGACGCGCACCAGTCGTTGTTTGCGACGCGCATGCGCACCGCCGACATGCTCCCTATCGCGCCGCACTATGCGCGCGAGCTGTCGCAGCTTTTCTCGCTGGAATGCTGGGGCGGCGCGACGTTCGACGTCGCGCTGCGTTTCCTCAAGGAAGACCCGTGGCAGCGCCTCGCGCAGTTGCGTGAACGGGTGCCCAATATACTGCTCCAGATGCTGCTGCGCGGTTCGAACGCGGTGGGTTACACGAATTATGCGGACAATGTGGTGCGCTTCTTCGTCCGGCAGGCGGCCAACGCCGGAATCGACCTTTTCCGTGTGTTCGATTCGCTGAACTGGGTGCGCAACATGCGCGTCGCAATCGACGCGGTATGCGAAAGCGGCGCGTTGTGCGAAGGTGCGATCTGCTACACGGGAGATTTGTTCGACAGCAAACGTGCGAAGTACGACCTCAAGTATTACGTGGGCATCGCGCGAGAGCTGCAACAGGCCGGCGTACACGTGCTGGGTATCAAGGACATGGCGGGCATCTGTCGTCCGCAAGCTGCTGCGATGCTCGTGAAGGCGCTCAAGGACGAAACCGGCCTGCCCGTGCATTTCCACACGCACGATACGAGCGGCATCTCGGCGGCATCCGCATTGGCCGCGATCGCGGCGGGCTGCGATGCGGTGGACGGCGCGCTTGATGCGATGAGCGGCCTTACCTCCCAGCCGAACCTGTCGAGCATCGTGGCGGCGCTCGCGGGTAGCGAGCGCGATCCGGGGCTCGACATGGATCGGCTGCATGAGGCGTCGATGTACTGGGAAGGCGTGCGTCGCTACTACGCGCCGTTCGAATCGGAGATCCGGGCCGGCACCGCCGATGTTTACCGCCACGAGATGCCAGGCGGACAGTACACGAACCTCCGGGAGCAGGCCCGCTCGCTCGGCATCGAGCACCGCTGGACCGAGGTGTCGCGCGCGTATGCTGACGTGAACCGGATGTTCGGCGACATCGTTAAGGTGACGCCGACATCGAAGGTGGTCGGCGATATGGCGCTGATGATGGTGGCTAACGACCTGAGCGTCTCCGATGTGCAGGACTCGGCCAAGGAAATCGCGTTTCCCGAATCGGTTGTCTCGCTGTTCAAAGGCGAACTGGGTTTTCCGCCCGACGGCTTCCCGGCAGCGCTTGCGCGCAAGGTGCTCAGGGGCGAGCCGCCGGCACCTTACCGGCCCGGCGACCAGCTTCCGCCGGTCGATCTTGAAGCGGCGCGCGCACAGGGCGAGGCCGCTTGCGAGTCTCCGCTCGACGACCGGCAGCTCGCTTCATATCTGATGTATCCGAAGCAGACGATCGACTACTTCGCACACGTGTGCACGTACAGCGATACTTCAGTTGTGCCAACGCCAGCGTTCCTGTACGGCTTGCAGCCGCAGGAAGAAGTGGCGATCGATATTGCGCCGGGCAAGACCCTGCTCGTCGCGCTGCAGGGGCAGCACGCCGACGTCGAAGAGGGCGTAGTCAAGGTTCAGTTCGAGTTGAACGGGCAATCACGCACCGCACTTATCGAGCAGCGTAGTACCGCTCATACGAGCAAAGTCCGGCGTAGCCAGCCGGTTGCTGATCCGGGGAATCCACTGCATGTCGCTGCTCCTATGCCGGGCTCGGTCGTTACGGTCGCGGTTCAGCCCGGGCAGCGCGTCGCGGCCGGTACCACACTGATCGCGCTAGAGGCGATGAAGATGGAAACCCACATCGCCGCCGAACGTGATTGCGAGATTGCGACGGTGCATGTTCAGGTGGGCGACCGCATCGCGGCCAAGGATCTCCTGATCGAGTTGAAGGAGGTGGGTTGACTGTAAGCCTCCTGCCGGTACCGTCTGGCTGGACTGCACAGAAGCGGAATTGGGTCCCACCGTATCTACGCTTGTGGTGGGAACGAGCCACTGCACGCGGGCCTTCATTTTAGTAATTCTGGGCTACCGTCAGGATGTAGTCCTATGGACTCGCGCAGTACACATAGCTGCGACTCAGTCCAACTGCGACATGTAGCCGGACGGGTGCTTGTCGCCGCCGCTTAGCTTTCCGATTATTCAAGAAATTCATCACCATGAATTCCGTGCAGTCAGGCGTCAGGTTGCACAATCACCCGCGAACTCTGCACGGATTCGGCCGATGAACTCACGATTTAACTAGGAAAGCTAAAGATAATTTGGAGAGGGTCGATATCTTGCATGGGGCGCACCAGATGAAAATTGGCATTGGGGTTCGAGTGAGCTAGTGTTCAAGGTGTGCACACGGGTTGCTTGAGGTTTCCTTTCCATTTTTAGATGGTCCTGTCCGGGGCGATTTTCCAGGAAGGCGAATTGTCGATAACGAGTCTTCGCAGGCTGTCCCATTCCACATTGCAAGTGCCCATTCGATTGCCGCGCATGATGCGGCCCGCGTGTCGTAGTGATCGGTGATTCCGTCGAGGAGAGACCTTTGAACATGAATTCGCGTTCCATTTCCGTCAGGTTCAGCTTGATATTCGGTGCGGCTCTGGCTGCCGCAATCGTTGCGATCACCCTGTTTGCGACATGGAACGTCCGTCGCCAGGCAGTCGGCAGCTTCAATACCGCGAGCATGGGCCAGATTCGCCAGATCGACGCGAGCTTGAAAGACACGTTCAACCGCGTTCGCGACAACGTCGTGTTTTTGGCGAATTCGCCGGTAGTGCAGTCGGCGAACGATTCGGTGACGAACTACCTGACGCACGGTGGCCCGATGACGCCGGACGCGAACGGTGGGGCGGAAAGCGAGATTTTTTCGTTGCTGAAGCGTTTTGGCGACAGCCATCCGGACCTTCGCTACGTGTATCTCGGGACGAAGTGGGGCGGCTATATTCAATTTCCGAAGGACGAGCTCAAATCGAACCACTACGATCCTCGCGAACGGCCGTGGTACGAGAAGGGCATCCAATCCAGGGGCGAGGTGAGCCGCACGGCTCCTTATACGTCCGCGGAGGGTCACGAGGTCATCATCAGCTTCGTTCGCACCTTTCAGGATGCGCAAGGCAAGCCGCTCGGCGTGCTTGGCATGGACATCTCGCTTGCAGGCCTTGCGAAGATGGTTTCACAAGTGCGCTTCGGCGAAACCGGCTACCTGATGATCGCCGATGACAGCGGCACAGTGCTCGTCGATCCACACGATCCGTCACACGGGTTCAAGCCGCTGAAAGATCTCGGTGCCGGCTACAGCGATCTCGCGCAGCTCGCCAATGGCACGCGCACGGTCGACCTGAATGGCACAAGCTACGACAGCGTCGTCTATACGGCGCCGGACCTGGGCTGGAAGTACATCGGCCTGATCCCGCACGGGGAAATGATGGCGCTCGCGAATCGGCTGACCCTCGTGTTGACGTTCGGCGGCGCGCTGCTGCTTATCGCCGCGCTCGCGTTGACGATCACCCTCGGGCGCCGCATGACCGGGCCGCTGCGGCAACTGTCGGACGGGATGCGCGACATCGCGTCGGGCGACGGCGACCTGACTCGACGCCTGCCCGTCACGAGCGGCGACGAAGTCGGGATGCTGGCCGGGCAGTTCAATGCGTTCGTCGAGAAACTGAACCGCATGCTGCTCGACATCCGTGCAAGCAGCGAGACGCTGCTTGGCGCCACGGGCGAAATCGCGGCGGGCAACGCCGACCTGTCTTCGCGCACCGAGCAGCAGGCCGCGGCACTCGAGGAGACCGCCGCCAGCATGGATCAACTGACCTCGACCGTGAAGAACAACGCGGACAATGCGCGACAGGCGAGTGCGCTCGCGGCTGAAGCGACCGACGTCGCGCGCCGCAGCCGCGACGTCGTCGAGCGGGTGGTCAATACGATGAGCGAGATCAACCTGAGTTCGAGCCAGATCGCCGAGATCACGACGCTGATCGAAGGCATCGCGTTCCAGACCAACATCCTCGCGCTCAATGCGGCGGTCGAAGCCGCTCGCGCGGGTGAACAGGGGCGCGGTTTCGCGGTCGTCGCGGGCGAGGTGCGCAATCTCGCGCAGCGCTCGTCGGTGGCGGCGAAGGACATCAAGGATCTGATCGGCGCGTCGGTGAGCAAGATCCAGCAGGGCTCGGTGCTCGCGAGCGAGGCGGGGCAGACGATGTCGGAGGTGACGCGGGCGGTCGGCCGGTTGGCGGACATCATGGGCGAGATCGCGAGCGCATCGGACGAACAGAGTCGCGGGATCGAGCAGGTCAATCTCGCGATCGCGCAGATGGACGACGTGACGCAACAGAACGCGGCACTCGTGGAGGAAGCGGCAGCGGCGTCGAGTTCGCTGGAAGATCAGGGACGTCAGTTGAATGGGGTGGTCGCAACGTTCCGCCTGCGGCAGCGCGATTAACCGGGCTGCTTGCACGGTAAGCACGTTGGGACCGTGCGGTCATGCTATTCGACCCGACGGGTCTGTCCAAGGTCGTTGCCATTAGACTCACCACGCCGGGCAATCTGCGCGGCGATGTCGGCAGCGTGCAGTGGCATGCGATATTTGTCGTGGTCTTAGCCGTGATCGGCCTGCACGACGACAGGCTTTGACAGCGGCCGCCCACGCTTGCCGCAAATGGGCGGAATAGCCTCAGAGAGGGTGCAGTTGTGTGAAGTCGTTGTGGTTAGCGCCTTTGAGGATCAGCGCGATCGGGATGCCCTGCGCTTCGGTAACGAGATGGTGATTTGAACCGGGGAACGCCCGATCGGTGGGATTGGGTCCGGTTCTTGACCCGATCACACTGCGCGAATGGAGGACGAATCGACGATCACACGCTACCAGTGTAAGCGTTGCCTCCGCACCGTCTGTTCATGAAGGTCCATAGACGGCAATCTGATTCCCACCACAGCGCGCCGGAGATCGAGACGGCGCAAAGGCCAGCGAGAACCAGGGAAGCGGATTCCACGCCATGCAGAACGATGGCGCAGGCGAGCAGGGTACAAAGGAAGATGAACACGCTTGAGTTCACCCAGGCCGACCGGGCGAACGTCGCATGGCGCGCGGCCAGGCTTGCTTCACTCAGACCGACTGCGTGGTATTTCCGAATGAACACGTCCGGGTCGGGCGGGGCGTCGAGCTTCGACCATTCCGCGCGCGGTACAGGCGTAAAAACCAGTCGAGTGGCGTTGCGCAGATGCTCGATGGTCTCGCGGTGCTGCCGCTCGCCGATGAGGGTGCCGGCATCGTAGCGCAGCGCCTTCGCAATTTTGAGTCCCATGCCGTACTCCGTCGTTAATACCCCCCGGTGGGGCTCAATTGACGTTACGGGAGGGGAGGTATGGGCAACGCGGACGGTCAGAAAGCCAGGGAGCGGTCTATTCGGCAGCACGGTACATCGGAGCGTGCTTCGGCAACGTCAACGTATCTTTCCGTCGTTCGTTAGTTTGACAAGGTGCTTGCCTTCAGGGCGTAGCGCGAGCAACAGGTCCTTTAATTCTTGCGGCTCATCTGCCGATGCTCAGAAAATCGATACTCAATGCATCAATCATCGCCGTGGCGAGCCTTTCGGCCTGCGCTTCCCAACCGGCAAACGATCACGCCAGCAGAGACCGGCAGCACGCTCCGGTGGCCGCGCAAGCGATGTCTGGTGTCGAAGCGATGCCGTTCGTGCATCCGGGACTGCTGCACAGTGAGCAAGACTTTGAGCGCATGAGGATGAACGTGGCGCAGGGGAACCAGCCCTGGCTACAAGGATGGCAGCGCTTGATCGCAAACCGCCACGCGTCCCTGAGCTGGACTCCGCGCCCGCAAGATGCCGTCTATCGCGGCAGGAACCCCGAGCACGCCGAGAACTATTCGCTGCTGTTCAACGATGCGGCGGCGGCCTATGCGCTCGCGCTGCGCTGGAAAATCTCCGGTGACGACGCCTATGCCGGCAAGGCCGTGGCGATCCTGAACGCGTGGTCGGAAAACCTGAAGACGATCGGCGGCAATTCGGACAAGTTTCTCGCGTCCGGAATCTACGGCTACGAACTAGCGAACGCTGCGGAAATCCTGCGCACTTGGCCGCAATGGCGAACAGCGGACTTCCACCGTTTCCAATCGATGATGCTCTCCGTGTTTTATCCGATGAACCACGACTTCCTGACCTATCACAACGGCGCGAAGATCGATCATTACTGGGCGAACTGGGATCTCGCCAACATGGCTTCGATGCTGGCGATCGGAGTCCTCACCGACCGCTGGGACATCTATTCGGAAGCGATCGAGTATTTCAAGCACGGCGCGGGCAATGGTTCCATCGAGCACGTCATCTGGAAGCTTTATCCGAACGGGCTCGGCCAGGTCCAGGAGAGCGGCCGAGACCAAGGGCACACCATGCTCGACTTCGCACTGCTGGGCGCGTTCTGCCAGATGGCCTGGAATCAGGGAGGCGATCTGTTTGGATATGACCACAACCGTCTGCTGAAAGGGGCTGAATACGCCGCGCAGTACAACCTCGGCCAGGACGTGCCCTACACCCCATATTCCAACAGCGACGTGACCCAGCAGGGGATTTCGCCAGCAGCCAGAGGCGATACGCGGCCAATCTGGGAACTGTTCTACAACCATTACGTGGTGTTGAAAAAACTCCAGGCGCCAGCCATTGCCGCGTATGCTCAGCGCACTCGCCCGGAAGGCGGCGGCGGCGACTATGGTCCGGCCAGCGGCGGGTTCGACCAGCTTGGTTATGGCACGTTGACATACGCCCTCAAGTAAGGCAGTCGAAGCGGAGAGGCAGATCGGGGCGGCTCGACGGCCGGGCGATGATGTCAAGGTTTGCGAGCCGCCCCGACGGTGGGTTCGGTCAGGCCGACCTCGTCATCCCAAGCTCAATCGCCATCGCTTTCCATCCGGCGTTACCCGTCCAAGCTGTCCAACGAGGCCTGGAACACTGCCAGGCTCCCAGCCAGGGTGGGTTTGCACTCGGTGATGGGGCGCTCCGTGATCTCTGCGACGCGCTCAGCCGGTTTCTCCGCTGACGGCTGCGATTCGCTCGTCAGCGTCGCACCGTCCTGCGGTTCCTGGCTATGAACTTGCTCTCGCGGGTGTGGGTAATTGCAAGGCTGGGTACTCGCTTACCAACCAGTCGACACGATCGGCGGCTCGAAGCTTCGCCAAAAGTGCCTGGGGCGCCGATCCCAGACGCCAGCCACGCAGCCTGTGCCAGCAGCTCATGCCCGAGCCGCAACCCATTTCCTGCGAAAGCATTTCCCAGGGGAATGTCAAACAGCTACCGCGATTCATTTTGTTAGAGCGTTTTAGGCGGCCGATGCGCTTGGGCTTTCTGCATAGCGTTGAGCGTTAGTCGTCGACGCTTTTGATGCCTTCGGCCGAAGGCCGAAGTCACCGGTTCGCTCGAACCGGAGTAAGCGCATCGAGCAACGCCTTAGCGTCCCGCAAGTCGGCGGTGTCGAAGCCTTCTGTAAATCGACCGTAGACGTCCGATAGCGCTTGCCGGGCTTCCGCAATTTTGCCCTTGCGCTGCCACAGCCGGGCCAGGCTCGACACCGCGCGCAATTCCAGCGATCTGGCACCCTGATGTCGAGCCACCGCGATCGCCTCGCGAAAACAATCCTCGGCGGCGTCGTAGCACGCGGATACGTCATCGTTGTTGTTCAACCCATCGAGCAGCAAACTCCCCTTTAGCCGATGCAGCTCGGCCTCGAAGAAATGCTCCCCGGTTCTGTCCATTATCGCCATTGCCTCATCCAGCATCCCGAGGCCGGCGTCAATGTCGCCCGCGCTCCGGTAGCTGTTGGCAACGAGGGCGAGAAAATACGAGCGCTGGTCCTCGCCACCGGTGGCTCGGTCGGCGGCCAAGCCTTGACGCATTTGGGCGATTCCCTCTTGGAGGCTTTCTCGTTCGGTTAGCGCCCAGCCCCGAAAAATGGTTCCCCATGCGAGCCAGTACGGTAAGCCTAGTTCGGTCGAGAGAGTGATGACAGCTTCCGCATGCTCGCGAGCCAGCGATACCTCGCGCCGAAGCTGATGCAACTCGGCCGCGTAAGCCAGAGCAAATGCCAGGGTTGGTCCATAGACAAGCTTTTGCGCGAGGGCAAGTGCTTCCTGACTTCGCTCGTGCGCCTGCTCGGGATATCCTTGAAGCCACAAGGTCAGTGCCAGGCAATTCAAGGCCCGGATGCCGGGATCCACGCCGTGCGCGAAGACATGAGCCTGATGCTGCTCAGGGTCGTAAAGGGCAAGCGCTTGTTCCTCGTGGGTGCGGGCGGCGTCGAGGTTACCCTGGAGCAACAAGCACGCGCCAAGTGAGCCATGCGCCTCCACAAGCAAGCCCGGATCCCTTGCACGCCGCGCCATGCACAGCATTTGCTTACCCAATTCCCGCGCAGTCGCATACTCCGCGCGCGTCAAATAGTGAATCCTCAGTCCGAGTTGCACCGCGAAGAGCTGCGAAGTTTCACCAATTTGCTCGCACAACGTCAGGGCGCGGGTATAGGTCGCCGCCACCTCCGGCACGCCATATCCTCGCACGTCCATCAAGGCCGGCCCCAAGGAGAGCAGCAGCGTCAGCTCTCGATGCGCGCGTGTGGGCGTGTCGGGCAGACGCTTGAGCAACTCCAGCGCCGCGCCGAGGTGATGCATCGCATCCGGATGGGCTGAATGCCGGAGAGCCTGCTGTCCGGCACGGTGCAGGTACTCCACGGCCTTCGGGATGTTGCCGCTTAGGCTGTAGTGATGCGCCAATTCGCTGCAATAGTCTGCGATGCGGGTTGGGAACAGCGCCTCGATCGCCTGCGCTGCGCGCTCATGCAATGCACTGCGCCGCTCGGTCAGCAGCGAGTGGCCGGCGACCTCCTGCGTCAGCGCGTGCTTGAAGGAATATTCGACTTCCGGGAACGCGGGCCGCTCATAGATGAACTCCGCGGCTTCCAGGTGTGCAAGAAGTTGGCGAAGATCGTCGTCCGTGTGCGCGCTCGCGCCGCCACAGATGCGCTGGATCAAGCTGAACGGAAACTCCTTGCCGATCACCGAGAGAGTCTGCAGCAGTTCCTTTTCCGCGACCGGGAGCCGATCGATGCGGGCGGCGAGCACCCCTTGCACGGTGGTCGGAATATGCAGCGCGGTCGGAATTTTCTCGATCCGGTAACGGCCGGGCTCGCCGAGCAGCGATTTCTCCTCGGCCAGTGTCTGCATCACTTCCTCCATGAAGAACGGATTGCCCTCGGTCTTCTCCAGGATGAGCTGCTTAAGGGGCACAAGGGTGGCATCGTCCCCGAGCAGGGCCGTGAGCAATCCCTGGGCGTCGGCCGGGCCAAGCGGTTCGAGCCGCAGTTGGCTGCAATAGCCTGCGCTTTCCCGGACAGGCTGGTATTCCGGGCGATAGTTCAGCAGCAGCAGAATCCACGAGTTCGTCACGCGCTCGATGAGGCACGCGAGAAATGCTTCGGTCTCGCGGTCGAGCCATTGCAGGTCCTCGAACAGTAGTTCGATCGGCTGATCGCGGCTCTCGCGCACCAGAAGTTGTGTGATTGCATCGAAGGTCCGATCCCGCCGGATCCGAGGATCCATCTCCGCCAGCGCCGGGCTGGGTTCGCCGATGGCAAGCAGATAGAGCAAGTAAGGCACCAGATTCTCAAAGCTGCGCTCGAGCGTCAGCACCTTGCCCATGACCTTTTCCCGGCACCGTCGCTCGTCGTCCTGCGCTGCGACCTGGAAATAGTTCTTCAAAAGCTCGATGAGCGGCAAATTGGCAAAAGCCTTGCCGTGCGACACCGAAAACGTCTCCAGCACCAGGCAGCCGCGACGCGAACGCTCCTTGAACTCGTGGAACAGCCGCGACTTCCCGACGCCCGCCTCGCCAACCACGCCAACCACCTGCCCGTGCCCCGTCCGCGCCTTTTCCAGCGCTCGGTTCAAGTGTTCCAGTTCCGCCTCACGGCCAACGAACCGCGCGAGGCCGCGATGCGCGGCCAGTTGTAGGCGTGTGCGCAATGCGCCGAGACCCAGCACCTCGTATACCGAGAGTGGCGCGGGAATGCCTTTGATTTCGGTGGCCCCCAACGCCTTGAACTCGAAATAGCCCTCGGCCAGCCTGTGGGTAGACTCACTGACCAGGATCGAGGCGGGCGTGGCGATGCCCTCCATTCGGGACGCAATGTGGATCGTGTGTCCGACTGGATCGTAGTCAGTATGCAGGTCGTCCGTGCGGATTGAGCGAACGACGACCTCCCCGGTGTGGATGCCGACACGTATCTGCAGCGGAATACCTTTGTCCAGACGGATTCGATCACCGTGGCACCGCATCGCCTCCTGCATGCGCAACGCCGCGAAAAGTGCCCGCTGTGGGTGGTCCTCGTGGGCGATGGGCGCACCGAACAGCGCCAGGATGCCGTCGCCAAGCGACTTGGCGACATAGCCCTCGTAGTAGTGGACGGCCTCCATCATCAGCGCGATGACTGGTTCGATCAGGCGATGGGCATCTTCCGGGTCCAGATCGTGAATCAGCGCCGTAGAGCCGGCCATGTCGGCAAACAGCGCCGTCACGGTCTTGCGTTCGCCAGCAATCTCGCCCCGCGCTTCCATGGCCGCCTGCTCGGCGCGGATGCGCTCGGCAAGGTGGTGTGGCGTGTAATGGATCGGAGCCGGAGAGGATTCGGAGACCGGCGCGCGCGGCATGGGCGCTGGACCCGCAGAAGTCAGGGGTGCGCCGCATTCACTGCAGAATTTGGCGGACGGGTCCGATGCGTGGCCACACTGCTGACAAGTGCGCGACAGCTTGGCGCCGCACTTTTCACAAAGGGTGGCCCCGATGGCGTTCTCGCATCCACAATTTGCGCAGCGCATACCACTCCTTCCCCTTACAGAAGGCAGGCATTTAGACATTATGCGCTGCATCCACTCCCGGCAAGCGTGAATCAAAAGGGAGTCTCCGGCTGCGATCCTCGATCGGTGAGGCTCTCCCGATAATGCGGTCGATGGTCAGGCGCTGCGAGAAGTTGGACTCTCAAACAACAAGTCTCTTGCCCTCCGCAGTGTCGACATACAGGTCACTCAACTAAGTCTCTCAAAGTGGTGCGGGCGCTATGTGATGCATCGGCTGGATGGTCCGCGCGACGCACCGCGTCCGGGTGTGCCCAGATCGATCGACGATGCGCGTGATCGGTGGGGTTTGAAGCGGTTTTTTGTCCGCCCCGTCCGCGCGAACGGAATAGGAGTCGATGACCACGCGTGAGAAGTCGATCCACTCCGCTGCTTGATGTTTCGCTAGATCGAGTGTGTTACCGGTCGAAGCTCGTAAATCGACCGAGCCATTCAGTACAGGGGGTACGGGTGAAGAGGTTGAGGCGGGTATTTCTTGATGTGCTGCACGGTGCCACTACTCGATGTGACAGTTGGAACTAAGAAGCGTGCGCGTCACTGCCATACGCTGTGCTTGCCGAAGTCGATGAGCCAATCGAGGAAGATGCGCGCGGGTGTGCTGAGCTCCTCGCTTTCGGTATAAATAATGTATTCCGACAAGCCCGTCTTGACTGAGATATCAAGCGGGCGAACAAGGAGTGTCTCCCGTGCCTCGTCCGGAATCCCATAACTCCAGGCCAGAGCCACTCCTTTCCCGCTACACGCAGCCCGGTACACCAGATCGAAGTTCGAAAGCGTCAAGTTCTTGTGCAGGGCACCATGCGGCGCGCCAACTTTCTCGAACCATGCATCCCATGAGTTGAAGTCTGTAATGTTCGAGTCGAGTTCGATAAGCTCGCACACCATGAGGTCCTTGAGGCTGTTGATGCAGTGTTCCTCCCGGTAGGCGGGGGTGCATACGGGGAAAATCTCTTCATCAAACAGTTTGACCTTGGTTACGTTCGGCCAGTGTCCATCGCCGTAGCGAATGGCAAGGTCGACCGGATCCTGCCATGGGTCGACTGGTGTATTGCTCGCTAGTACGCGGATATCAATGTCCGGGTGTTGACTGCGGAAATCGATGATCGCCGGCATCAGCCAGAAGCTGGCCATCGCGTTGCTCGCCGCGATGGTGACCGTACTTGTATCAAGCGCCTCAATCATCGTCACGGCTCGACGAATGGTATTGAGGCTCTGCGCGATGGCCTGCTGGAAGATGAATCCAGCCCGCGTCAGCTGAATTTCCTTGTGGCGCCGGTTAAAGAGCGCCACGCCCATTCTTTCCTCCAGAACCTGAATCTGTCGGCTCACCGCACCCTGTGAGAGATGTAGTTCCTCCGCGGCCTTGGTGAAGCTCATCAATCTCGCTGAGGCTTCGAATGCTGCAATCGTGTTTAGCGGCGGTAATCGCTTGCGTGATGTGGCCAACTGGAGCCCCTCTGAATCCGGTCCTTCGAAAATGCGTCTGCATCATGGCGTTGAAGAGGTCAATTTACTGGATTCAAAAAATGCGGGCTAGTCGACGGAGGCTCAGCGGTGATCGGGATTTACCCTACACGTGAAGCCCTTGGGCGGCGGGCCTCGCCGCAAATCCCCCGGTAACTCAGCGATTTGAGGCCGCTTTCTGCTGCATCAAAAAACGCATGCATAACCCCAACACTTTTGAGTTTCCCGAGATTTTATGGCTGCCTAAGTTTGAGCCATCGAAGCTCGTCGTCCGCGTACCGCGTTCGCGAGTCGGTGGAAGCCTTTCGGCCAAGTCAAACTGTTCCAACGTGGCGAAAAAATGAAATCTCATTATCAGGCTGTCGTGATTGGCGGCGGTGTCGTTGGTTGCTCTGTTCTCTATCACCTGACCAAGTTCGGATGGAAGGATGTTGCGTTGCTGGAACGCAAGGTCCTGACCGCGGGTTCCACGTGGCATGCCGCCGCCGGTTTTCATGCGATCAACAGCGATCCTAATGTTGTACGTTTGCAGGCATACACCATCGCGCTTTACAAGGAGATTCAGGAGGTCGGGGATCAGGACGTCGGGCTGCACGTGCCTGGTGGCATCGCAATGGCCGCAACACCCGAACGGTGGGAGTTTCTGCGTACGGAGTGGTCGCGCCATCGCTTTATGGGCATTGAAAGCGAGCTCATTACGCCGGCTGAAATCAAGGCGTTGTGTCCTCTCGTCGACACAAGGGATGTACTCGGCGGTTTGTGGACTCCGGATGAGGGGCATCTGGACCCATATGGCGCCACGCAAGCTTATGCGCGGGCCGCAAGGAAAGGTGGTGCCGAGATTCATCAGCACACCAAGGTCGAAAGTCTGGAGCAGCGACCGGACGGCACGTGGAATGTGTATACCGACAAGGGCATGATTCACGCCGAGCATGTCGTTAACGCTGCTGGGCTGTGGGCACGCGAGGTCGGCATGATGGCGGGCGTCAAGCTTCCGCTGATCCCGATGGAGCACCACTACCTGATCACGGAGTCGATTCCCGAGCTGGAAGCCTTCGGGAAGGAGATCCCAGTGATCGTGGACCTCGACGGCGAAATCTACATGCGACAGGAGCACTCCGGAGTGCTCTTCGGTGTGTATGAGAAGAACTCGACGCCGTGGTCGCTTGCCGGTACGCCGTGGGACTACGGAGAGACCGACTTGCTTCAGCCGAAGCTCGAAAAGATTGAGAACGAACTCATCAAAGGCTTCGAGCGTTTTCCGAGCGTGGGGAACGCCGGCATCAAGCGCATTGTGAATGGTCCCTTTACGTTTACACCGGACGGCAACCCGCTCGTCGGCCCCGTACGCGGCAAGCGCAACTATTGGGCCGCCTGTGGCTGCATGGCTGGCTTCAGCCAAGGCGGTGGAATTGGGCTCGCGCTCGCGCAATGGATGATTTACGGCGAGCCGCAGGGCAATGTGTTTGGATTTGACGTCGCGCGATTCCCGAAGCTTACGCAGAACTTTGTCACCGAGAAAGCAAAGGAATTCTACGAGCATCGCTTCTATCTTGCCTGCCCCAACGAGCAGTGGCCGGCTGGCCGCCCGATGCGGACGACGCCCCTTTACAGAAACCAGAAAGACAAGAATGCAGTCTTCGGTGTCAGCTATGGGCTCGAAATGCCGATGTGGTTTGCTCGGTCAGCGGAGGAGGCGTTCGAGACACCAACTTTCAAGCGTTCGAACGCATTCGAAATGATCGCCGAGGAGTGCGCGAACGTGCGCGAGAACGTCGGCATGTTCGATGCGAGCACCTATGCAAAGTACGAGGTAACGGGCCCAGGAGCATACGCTTGGCTGGACCGCATGTTCGCTTCGAAGATACCAGCGGTTGGTCGCGCCCGCTTGGCTCCCATGCTCGGCGAATCTGGTCGCCTGATGGGCGATCTCACGATTCTTCGTCCGACAGAAGAAACTTTCTTTATTACTGGCTCGGGATACCTGCAGGAGTGGCACATGCGGTGGTTCGAATCCCACTTGCCCTCGGACGGGTCAGTGCGCATCGAAAACCGCAGCGACTCGCTCTCGATGTTGGCGATCGCCGGCCCGAAGGCGGCAACACTCTTGGAACGGCTGGTGGGGACAACCGCCATTGACGCGGCGAAACCTCTCCTTTCCGTGACCGCTGCCGAAGCGGGCGTAGTGCCGGTCATGATGGCGCGCATGTCATTGACCGGTGAGTTCGGATACGAGCTTTATTGTGATTCAAGTTACGTACGCACCCTCTACGAACAGCTCTTTGAGGCAGGTGGCGATCTCGGGTTGCGCGAGTATGGCGTCTGGGCATTGCTGTCGATGCGCCTCGAGAAGGGGTTTGGCATCTGGTCGCGCGAGTTCGGACCGGAGTACACGCCGTTCATGAACGACCTCGGTCATTTCGTTGATTTCTCCAAGCCCGAGTTCATGGGGCGTGAAGCCGCGCTGCGTAATAAGGACGAAACCCCAAGCCACCGGCTTGTGATGTTTGAGGTGGCCGCCACCGATGCGGATGCGAGCGGATTTGAACCGATCTGGATTGGCGAAAAAGTGGTCGGATTCACGACATCAGGTGGCTATGGGCACACCGTCAAGAAGAGTCTGGCTATGGGTTACATCGAGACAGCACACATCGACGCAAGTGCAGCCTACGAGATCTCCGTGTTGGGCGAGCGGCGTGGTGCCAGCCTGCTTCGGGAAATTCCGTACGACCAGAAGGGCGCGCGCATGCGGGCTGCCGGGTGAAGGGTAAGGGAGGCGATAAAGAATGAAGGTTCTGGTAGGTGTAAAGCGGGTTGCAGACCCGAATGTGAAGGTTCGCGTTCGAAGCGACGGCAGTGATGTTGATCTTGCGAACATAAAAATGACCATCAATCCCTTTGACGAGATTGCCGTCGAGGCAGCGATTCGGCTGAAGGAGCAGGGAGTGGCATCCGAGGTCGTCGTTGTGTCGTGCGGAACGACGGCCTCGCAGGATGCGCTGCGAACGGCGTTGGCGATGGGGGCCGACCGGGGGATTCTGGTCCAGACTGATGCGGAATTGCAGCCGCTCGCAGTGGCGAAGCTTCTGAAGGCGGTCGTCGGGCAAGAGTCGCCCGAAGTCATCCTTCTCGGCAAGCAGGCCATCGACGACGACTCCAATCAGACGGGGCAAATGCTCGCTGCGCTTCTTGACTTGCCGCAGGCTACGTTTGCTTCGTCCATCGAGCGTCACGATAAGCAACTCGTCGTCATCAGAGAGACCGACGACGGACAGGAAACAGTCGTAATGGATCTGCCGGCTGTCGTCACGGCTGACCTGCGGCTGAATGAGCCGCGCTACGTAACACTTCCGAACCTGATGAAGGCAAAGAAGAAGCCGCTTGACGTACTGGACGCAGCCGAACTTGGCGTAGATATCGCCCCGCGGTTCAAGACAATCAGCGTTCAGGAGCCTGCGCCGAGAAAGACAGGCGAACTGGTGCCGGACGTGGCTACGCTCGCGTCGCGCCTTCGTGCCAAAACCACTTCGATTTAAAGGGCGAAACCATGTCCATTCTCGTTATTGCCGACGTTCTCGAAGACGAATTGCTTCCATCGACCCCGTGCACGGTCACGGCCGCGCGTGAGATTGCGCGTCACACTGGTACTGGCGTGCACATCTTGCTGGCAGGACATCGCCTCAACGCATCGATTACGACGGCCTCGATGCTCGGAGTCGAGAAGGTCTTCGTGGCAGATTCGGAAGTACTGGCCGATCGGAATGCCGAGAGCATCTCATTAACGGTGCTCGCTGTCGGCGCGCTTGGATATACACACATACTGTTCGGGGCCAACAACTTCGGAAAGAGCGTGGCTCCTCGCGTTGCAGCAAAGCTTGATGTGGCGCAATTTTCCGACATCACCGCCGTAAAAAGCGATACGGTTTTCGAGCGACCAACGTATGCCGGAAACGTGATTGCTATGGTAGAGGCCATCGATTCGGTCAAGGTCGTAACCGTGCGTTCCGCCGCATTCGAGGCGACTGCAAGTTCGAGCGCTGTGGCCCCCATCGAGGCGTGTGCTGCCGTCGAGCACCCTGGCAGAGCGCGAGTCACCGAACGTAATGCCGATGTTTCGGACCGTCCGGACCTGAGCTCCGCGAAGATTATCGTGTCTGGCGGACGCGGGTTGGGGAGCAAGGACAACTATGACAGATTGCTCACGCCGCTCGCCGACATGCTGGGTGCCGCACTTGGCGCATCGCGTGCCGCAGTGGATGCCGGGTTCGCTTCCAATGATCGCCAGGTTGGCCAGACGGGGAAAATCGTCGCACCCGACGTGTACATCGCTATTGGAATTTCCGGCGCCATCCAGCATCTGGCTGGCATGCGGGATTCGAAAATCATCGTCGCTGTCAATTCCGACCCGGAAGCACCTATCTTCGGCTTCGCCGATTACGGGCTCGTTGCCGACTTGTTCACTGCTGTTCCGGAATGGCTGGCAGCCAACTGATAGCGGGTTGTGCCGGCGATTCCCACCGGCCAATGTAAGCATGAAGCCGCTGGTCTCTTCCGAGACCAGCAGGACTCGGAGAGAATGCAGTGAAGGACATTTTCATATCAGTGAATCTTGCGGACGCAATCAATCGAGGATTCGCGCAGATTGTTCAGCAATACGCGGAACAGTTTCACAAGGCAAGTACCTGGTTGCTGTTTTGGTTGCTTAACCCCATCGATCATTGGCTACAGGCCACACCGCCGCTCGTTCTGCTGTTTTCCCTGGGACTGTTGACCTGGCTGGGGACTCGACGGTTGGGAACGAGCCTCGCCATGGTCGGGCTTACCTATGCGATTGGTTGCCTCGGTCTGTGGGACAAACTCATGTCGACCGTGTCCATTATGCTTGTATCGGTGCTGGTTACGGTTCTTATCGGGATCCCATTGGGTATCGCCATGGCGAAGTCGTCAAAGCTTCGCAGGGTGTTGAATCCAACTCTCGATATGATGCAGACACTGCCATCGTTCGTATACCTGATTCCAGTGCTGATGCTTTTTGGTCTGGGACGTGTGCCGGCTATTTTCGCTACGACGGTGTATGCCCTCCCGCCGCTCATGCGTTTGACAGAATTGGGATTGCGGCAGCTTCCAGAGGATGTTCTCGAGGCTTCGCAGGCTTTCGGCGCGACGTCGTTTCAGCAGCTTTTCAGCGTCGAGCTTCCTCTCGCACGTCCATCCATCATGGCAGGCCTGAACCAGGCAGTGATGATGTCGCTCGCGATGGTCGTGATTGCTTCAATGATTGGTGCGAGGGGGCTTGGCGAAGATGTGTTGTCGAGCATCAACAATCTGGATATGGGCCAAGGCCTTCAGGCAGGTCTCGCCATCGTCATGCTGGCAATGGTATTTGACCGGGTGACACAAGCCTACGGGCGGTCCCGTCGGGAACGGCTGCGGTCGGCAAAGGGTGGAGCACAGCGGAGGTCAAGGTCCAGTTCAATCGGTACGGAAGAGCGCCAGGAGGCAAATGTATGAGTGCAACGCTGCTTGAACTGCGAAACGTCTACAAGATTTTTGGGCGCGACTCAAAGAGTGTGCGTGCAGCTCACGAGTCATCGAAGAAGGGCATTGGCCGTCAGGACATACTGGACAGCACGCATTGCACTGTCGCAGTCCGTGACGTGTCCTTTAACATTATCGAGGGCGAAATTTTCGTCATCATGGGCCTTTCGGGTTCTGGAAAATCGACTCTAGTCCGCCACTTCAACCGGCTCATCGAACCCACCTCCGGACAATTGCTTTTCCGCGGGAAAGACATCCTGAAACTGTCCGCGGCAGAGATGCGATCGGTGCGTCGGCACAATATTGGTATGGTTTTCCAGAGCTTTGCTCTTCTGCCGCACAAGACGGTGCTGGAAAACATCGTCTTCGGACGCCTTCTCCGCGGGGATTCAAAGGCAGAGTCCATCGCGGACGCGCAGAAATGGATTGACGGCCGTATCGGTTTGAGAGGCTACGGCGACAAGTTCCCGGACGAACTGTCGGGTGGCATGCGGCAGCGCGTTGGTCTTGCTCGCGCGCTTGTGTCTAACCCAGATGTGTTGCTGATGGATGAGGCATTCTCTGCGCTAGATCCGCTGATTCGGAGCGATCTCCAGGATCTGTTGCTTCAGATGCAATCGGAGCTGAAAAAGACCATCATTTTTATTACGCATGATATCGATGAGGCGATGAAACTCGGTTCGCGAATCGCGATTATGAAGGATGGGGAAGTCGTTCAGATTGGGACGCCGGAGCAAATCCGAAATAACCCCTCAAGTGATTATGTTCGACGCTTTTTTAACAAGAAAGAGGCTGTTTGATGTGTCTGTCATTTTTTTCTCTTATTTCCAGTGTTATGCCTGCGTAGTGATTGCGGAATGGTGGAATTGAGGATTTTATGGATTATTGCAAAGAGCTTGCTTTGGCGTATAGAGGAGAGATTTTCGGGCGAGAATTCTTTCTGACGATGCGGGAAAGTGCGACGGCAGACTGGTATGGGAGACGCGCGTTCTCAATTCTAGCGAGCCTAGAGCACGCAGCTGGTATTTTGGTAGAGAGTATGTTGGAAAAGCATGGTCCCACGATTTTGCCGTCTGACGTCTCACGGTCCAGCGGTGTGGAATTAGCACGCGTATTCGAACTGTTGCCATGGAACGCGTTGATGGACGCATTGGCTGAAAGAATATTGCCCGCCATCAAGCATTTTGAGGCGATTGCACTGTGTGCTCCGCCATCAGATCTCGAGGCTATTCGTTTGTTGTTAGAGCACGAACGTGCGCTTGCCGAATTCGCGCTCTACGGTCGGTCCAGAGGGGTCCGTCCCATGATGCCGGCACTGCAATGCTTGCGACGCTTGCGAGCCTATCTTGGTCCCGTTCGCATGGCCTCTCTCGAGGTCGCATAGGCTACTGCATCGAACTCGATGACTACCTGACGCATACATGGAGTGGAGTTCAGGTGGTTGCATCAGAAAGCGCATGATCAGCATGCAATTTATTCGATTGCCGCAGAAATAACGGCTTAATAGTCTTTGCTCTGCAAGAAGGCAAACATCTCTTGCTGGCCGGAATGAGTTGAGTTTTCCAGGATTTTGATAAATTAATCGGATTATAAAAATCATTTTGGAGGTCTAAATGAAAATGAAGGCAATTGCAGCAGGGTTGGTGGGACTCGCCTCGACACTGGCGTACGCACAAAATTCGGTTACGTTGTACGGCGCGATTGATGATGGCTTCAACTATACGTCGAACGTTGGCGGGAAACAGAGCTATCAAATGCAAAGTGGCTACGCGCAGGGCAGTCGCTGGGGGCTCAAGGGCAAGGAAGATCTTGGTGGAGGGCTGAACGCCATTTTCACACTGGAAAGCGGTTTCGACCTGAACACGGGGCGGGCCAACCAGGGGGGGCGCTTGTTTGGCCGGCAGGCCTATGTTGGCGTGCGGAGCGACAGCTTCGGCACTTTGACGATGGGGCGGCAATACGATTCTGTCGTCGATTATTTGGCGCCGCTTACGGCGAATGGTTGGTATTCGGGCTATCTGTTTGCTCACCCGTATGACAACGACAATACCGACAACTCGTTCCGGGTCAGTAACTCCGTGAAATACGCAAGCCCGAACATCGCAGGCGTGACGTTTGGCGGTGTCTACGGCTTCAGTAATTCCGCTGGGGCATTCGCGAACAACCGTCTCTATAGTGTCGGTGCCGCATATAACTACGGACCGCTGTCGCTCGCTGCTGCCTATTTGGACATCAACAATGTCGGGGCGAACTCCGCGGGCGCAGTTGCGACCAACGACACCAGCTTTTTTGCGGGCCATCATCGAACCTATGGTGCGGGCATCTCGTACACGGTCGAAAACGCGCTGTTCGGGTTTGTTTATTCCCACACCTCCCTCGACAACCCTACGGGCAATGGTTACCTGACGCCAGGGACCTTCCCAACCGGGATCACGGTCGGCGCGCTGCGCTTTGACAACTTTGAGGTGAACGCGAAGTACAGTTTCGCACCAACTTTCTTTGCCCAAGCGATGTACACATATACGCTTGGTAAATACGAGGGAAGTAACGGCTCGGCACGGCCGAAGTGGCACCAGGCGGGCTTGATGTTTGACTATTTCATTTCGAAACGCACGGATATCTATTTGCAAGGGGTTTACCAGAAGGTCGCTGGAGGCAATACTGGTACGTTCCTCGACCAAGCGTTCATTACGGGAACAGATAACTCGTCGTCTTCGAATCACCAGTTTGTCACGCGCATCGCAATGCGGCACCTTTTCTGATCTACGATCCACGCAGTACCGGCCTATAGAGACGTCGTTTCTCGGTCGGATTGAGCGCGCCTCCAGTCAGATCGGAGGCGCGCTATTTTTCTGAGCATTTGTTGACCGACGCGAAGATACGGAATACCACAGGCAATGGGGGCATGGCGCGCAACCGGGCGGCCAGAGTCAGCTCAACGTCGTGACGTGTGCTTTGCAGGCCCTCGGGGCAGCGCAGCCAGCTCGTGTCGTCACCAGGTTGCCCGTGATTAGGACGAGAACGTCAAACTGGGCGTCAATTTCCTCGTGTTCCACCTCAAACCGGTCGAGCATGCCGATCCAATAACGGCCCGCGAAGGCCGGCCTAGCGTGTTGCGTAAGCGTCGGCTGGCGTGTCTGCACGGAGGAAACTCGGGCGACAAGCCGCGCAGTAGTCGTCATCACGCCGGCCGGCTGGACGAAGATCTACAGTGCAAGCATGCAACACGTATGGATTGGCTCCGTGAGCACCTGCATGTCGTGCATGTAGCCGGTTTGGTAGTTCACCTGGGCAATGCACGCACACCAACGCATTCAATTTGCAAGAACGTGCTGCGCTGGTGCCATTTGCCATCAAAAAACGCATGCAGATCATGCGAGGAAATGAATTGCGGCGGGGAATTTGGATACTTAATCTCAAGCTTACCAGCTTCAAGAGTGACAGATGGGCTGTGCTGAGGTAATAAGAAATCGACGCGATACGACGAAAATTAGTGCGCGATGGCCATTGATGGTGAGTTGCGACGCGCTAAGAGAATCAATAATTAAGAATAAAATCCGGAAGAAATCTGAAATAAATAAATTTCAAGGTATGGAGGAATATTCAAATGCGTAGAACGTTTCGTTTGATCGCCGGTTGTGTTGCCGTAGTGTCAGGTTCAGCTTTTTCATCCATGGCATTTTCTGCCGAGACTGCACCATTATGCAGCAGTGCGAAGCCAATACGTTTCGCTGAGGTCACGTGGGAGAGCGGGCAATTTTTTGAAGAAATTCTTCGAACTGTTCTGGAAAATGGCTATGGGTGTAAAACGGAACTGGTCAAGGGCGCCAGTCCAATTATGCAAACCGCGGTCATCAATGGTGACGTCGACGTTTTTTCGGAGATGTGGCACGGTCGCGTTCCGTCTATCGAACAAGCTGAGAAGGACGGAAAAATCGCCTTGCTCGGTAGCCTGATTAAAGGCGGTGGTGGAGTGGAGGGATGGTGGGTGCCTGAATACGTTGTCAAGGGTGACGGCAAAAGAGGCATTAAGGCAGCCGCACCAGACCTAAAATCGGTTGAAGATCTGAAGAAGTATGCCGCTCTTTTCAAAGACGAAGAGGATCCATCGAAAGGACGATTTTATAATTGTCCTACCGGGTGGCAGTGCGAAAAGGATAACACACAGAAGCTGAGGGCCTACGGGCTAAACTCTTCGTACACCAATTTCCATCCCGGAACGGGTGCGGCGTTCGATGCGGCCATCACATCCGCTTATCAGAGAGGAGAGCCGATCGTTTATACGTACTGGAAGCCATCGGCCGTCATGGGAAAATTCAAAGCAATTCAGTTGAAGGAAGCCAACTATAACGAGGCTTGCTGGAAATCGATCCAGTCTGGTCAGGCGAATCCTTGCCCGTCCGCGACACCGGAAACTAAAATTAGCGTAATGGTGAACAAGCAGTTTGCGGACCGCAATCCGGTAATTGCTTCTTTCTTCTCGAAAGTTTCGGTGCCCTTGGACAGTGTAGATGCGGCTATTGCTGCCACCATGCCGCCTGCCCGTACTCCGCCGCGAGCGATTGCAGTGGAGTTCCTGAAGAAGAATCCGGGCTTGCTCTCGGACTGGGTTCCGCCGGAAATTGCAAAAGGCGTTTTGAACTCGCTGAAGTAACTATAGAGGCGAGCGAAGACATGTATTTTTTCTTTTGGGAAAAGTGGATGTCTTCCGTCGATAATGCTTTCCGAAAGGGGCATTTTGGACGGCAGTTGAAGTTTCGAGCTCTCCTTTCAAGGCGATTTGGGTGGTATTTTTGCGACCATCGTTGCGTGATAGAGAGATGAAATTATCAGAAAATGTGACCTCGAGTGAGCTGTCCCAGCCAGAGCGGGGTCATTATTTGGTATTGACAAGGACATTGTAATGCGCCCTCAGATTCTGCTCGATCGCGATCTGCCCCGTACTGACGACTCCCGTATCGCCGAGCTTTTTGCGCAACGGGCAGCGGGGCATACCTTGCCGCAGGCACTCTATATGAGCGATGCGGCCTTTGATTTCGACATGCGCGCCATATTCGAGCGCTCGTGGCTGCAGATCGGTTTTGAGGCGGAAATCTGTGACGTTGGCTCGTACATTACGGTCGAGATCGGAAAATCGTCGGTTGTAATCATCCGAGATCGCGACATGAATGTGCGAGCATTCATGAATACGTGCCGACATCGTGGAGCCCGCATTTGCCCGGAGGGATCCGGCGCGGCACGCCGACTTGTCTGCCCTTATCACCAGTGGACATACGACCTGTCCGGCACGCTGATTCATGCCAGAAATATGGGTCCGGATTTTGATCAATCCATCCATGGTCTGATCCCCGTTCAGTGCGAGACCGTGGCAGGTTTGATTTTTATCGCACTTTCCGAGGACGTCCCCCCGTTTGGGCCGTTCCGGACGGCCCTTGAACCGTTGTTGGCTCCGCATAACCTGAAAGATGCGAAGGTCGCGCACGCAATGGTGATCGTGGAAGACGCGAATTGGAAGCTCGTAATGGAGAACGGCAGAGAATGCTACCACTGTAACGCTCGTCATCCGGAACTGCTTACCGCGTTTCGCGATCCTTCCAAGGAAAATTACTTCGGTCAAACGCCACCTTGGATGACGGAATTCCAATCGATGTGTACCGGGCTGGGGTTCAAGGTGGGACCCGAAGAGGGCGAGTGGTATGACATGCAACGGTTTCCGCTGGCGGAAGGGGCGGTGTCGCTCACGACCGACGGAAAACTCGGCTGTAGGAAGATGTTAATGGAGGCGCCTGCCCAGGGTCTCGGTTCGTTCCGATGGGCAACCGAACCCCAGTCGTTTAGCCATGCACTGGCTGACTATGCGTTTTCATTTGAGGCGTGGCCGGTCTCGCCCACGCGGACAAATGTGAAGGCAAAGTGGCTGGTGCACAAGGATGCTGTCGAAGGCGTCGACTATGAAATTGAACACTTGACCGCGCTTTGGCGAGCCACTAACGATCAGGACAAGTGGCTGTCCGAGAACAATCATCTCGGCGTCGCGTCGGCAGGATATAGACCCGGACCGTATTCGAAGAGTGATGAGGGTAAGGTATTGGACTTTGTCGACTGGTACTGCCGTAGGGCGGAGTCGTACATCAACCGGAAAATCTGAATACAGTTTGACCCGAAGGTTCAGAGCGGGATTGATGATTGAGGGGTGTTGAGTGAACGTTGTTGTAACGGATATCCGGGCCGTAGCGAAAGACGTAGTCGCGGTCCAATTGCGGGCGGAAGATGGTGGATCGTTGCCGACATTTACCGCCGGATCGCATATCGACGTAGCGTTGACGGACTCGTTGGTGAGACAGTATTCGATTTTTAATAGCCCGCTTGAAGGGGACAGATACTGTATCGGCGTGCTATTGTCGCCGACATCACGAGGTGGGTCGATCGCCGTGCACCGGTTGAAACTCGGCGACAAAGTTGCGATTTCGCCGCCGAAAAATCATTTCCCGCTTGTTCAGGACGGTCAATACTCGTTGTTGATCGCTGGCGGTATCGGCATCACGCCGATACTCAGTATGGCCACTCAGCTCCACGAAAGCGGCCGCCCCTTTCATCTTTACTATTCCGCACGCGATCATGAACGAATGGCCTTCAAGGATCTGATCGAGTCCGTGGCGTGGCGGGACAATGTGACACTGCATTTTAGTAGTTTAGGCGGATCGCGGCTCGATCTAGCGACGATTCTCGCCAATCCTCGACAGGATGCGCATGTTTACGTTTGCGGCCCAAACGAGCTGATTGATGCGGTTGTCGCGACAGCGGATTCGCTCGGATGGGCCGGCGCCAATGTTCATCGGGAGCGCTTTTCCGCTGAAGTGGTTCATGCTGAGACAGATCATGAATTCGTGGTGGAGCTCTCGAATAGTGGAAAGAGGGTAACAGTTCCAAAGAACCAGTCGATTGCTCAGGCTTTGAGAAGCAACGGTGTCGCGGTGCCGACTTCGTGTGAGCAGGGGCTCTGTGGTACATGTTTAACGGGGTTAAAGGGGGGGGTTGCGGATCATCGAGATGAGTATCTGACTGATGAGGAAAAACGTGAAGGCAAGCAAATCCTCCTTTGCTGTTCTAGGGCGATTTCGGACACGCTAATATTGGATATGTGATCGCAATTTCGGCCGCGCCTGTTATGTGCAAAATCCTCATAGCTCGTGAATGCCGTTTAGCGGCGCGGACACGTTGTCCGCGCCGTTCTTGCTGCGGCAGTCCTGCCACGTTATAGTTTGGTCCCGCTTTGTACCTCCAGGTAGCGTGCTGACAACCTGACTCGGGCAAATATAGAGAATTCTTGCCCAAGTCAGGTTGTCAGCTTTGCGGTAACCCGTGTTCTCGACGAATTCTTGCGAGTGGGCAATGTGCTGTCCGCCGATGCGCGCGACTTTTTTCGCGACGGCGGGAGGCTCGCGAGGCCATTCGCACATTGCCATATCGAAGTCCGAAGAGAATTGCCGCTCGTCAAGAACGGGGGTGATCAGTTGCGAAGGCGGCACCCTGCCAACTGCCCACACTCCGTCGGATCCGATTCATGTGGCTGAACGAGGGACTTCGCGGCGCGGTCGTTGCCCCTTGCGAGAACTATCTAAATATCGCCGGTACCTCGTCAATGTTTGAGATTAGCCAGATTCGTTGCTTTGTCGCAGTCGCAGAGGAATTGCACTTCAGTCGGGCTGCCGAACGGCTGAATATGACCCAGCCGCCTCTGAGCCGACAGATCCGGTTGTTGGAACATCAGATCGGCACGCCGCTCCTGGATCGGTCCAGTCGTGCAGTTCGTTTGACGGCGGCCGGCCGATCGTTCTTTCCAGAGGCTGCGCGCATTTTGCGTTTGGCCGAGGAAGCAACGTATATCGCGCGGCGAGTCGCAAGGGGTGAGATAGGCTCTTTGTCAATCGGATTCACCGCGGCCGTGGGCTACGGGTTGCTACCGAAATTAGTGCGCTTGGTGCGGCAGCAATCACCGGGTGTTTCACTCACGCTCAAGGAATTGGTCAGTGGCAGCCAGTTGGAGGCGCTCGCGTCAGGACAACTCGATATGGGGCTGATGCGGCCCCATATCGAGCATGTCGAACTGGAGACCGTTCGCCTCGCGAAGGAGGGGCTGGTTCTCGCGATTCCTGAACGGGAGGCGGCAGATTGGCCCGAACACCCAGTAGCCGCGGACCTTCACGGCAAGCCATTCTTGATGTACTCGCCGTATGAGGCACACTATTTCTACCGTCTGTTGCAGGGCATCTTCGATCGGGCCGGGATTGCTCCGGACATTGTCGAATATGTCGCCCAAATTCACACCATGCTGGCTTTGGTTCACATGGGGATCGGGGTGGCCCTGATTCCGGAAGCGGCGACACGCCTGCATTTCGAGGGCGTCGTGATGCGACGCATTACCACCGAACCTGAGTTGCCCGTGGAGACGGTGTGTTCTTATCGGAGGAATAACGATAACCCGATCCTTGGGATCTTTCGGGCTCGCATTCTTGGCGAGTTCATGAATCGATGACCGATCGCGCACGGACTCGGTCATGTGCCATCCCCGGCCGATGACCTCCGAGTATTCATTTTTTGAATCGGAGCCGTCATCAGTTGATTTGATAGTGAATTGATCGTCTTCCACAATCTGGGACACAAGTGGAGGCGCGGCACCCATGCTCGCCGCGCTCCGACCCTGAGTAGGAGGAGACATTCATGGAACACACACAGGCAAATAGCGCGCCTGTCGTGGGCAAGTTGGCTTCCCACGCGCGTTGGAGCATCCTTGCGATGCTTTTCGTCATCACGACGATCAACTATGCGGACCGCGCGACAATTTCCATCGCCGGATCGGCGATCAAGAATTCGATGGGGCTTTCCTCTGTCGAAATGGGCTACGTTTTTTCAGCCTTTGCGTGGTCCTACGTGATCGCACAGTTGCCCGGCGGGTGGCTGCTCGATCGATTCGGTTCGAAGGTCACGTATTTTTTCAGCATCCTGCTATGGTCGGTTTTCACCCTGTTCCAGGGTACGGTCGGTTTCCTGACCGGCGGAGCCGCAGTTGCCGCGCTTTTCGCGCTCCGGCTGCTCGTCGGGGCGGCGGAAGCCCCGTCCTTTCCCGGTAACAGCCGGATTACCTCCGCGTGGTTTCCCACCCACGAGCGTGGGTTGGCGTCGGCAATCTTCAACTCCGCGCAGTACTTTGCGACCGTGCTCTTCGCGCCGATCATGGGGTGGCTCGTACACACCTATGGCTGGCAAAGCGTGTTCTTGTTCATGGGAGCAATCGGCGTCGTTGCCGCATTCGTATGGCTCAAAACCATCTACAGTCCGATTCAACATCCGGATATCAGCGCAAGTGAGTTGAAGTATCTGGAGGACGGCGGGGCTCTGATCAACCTCGACGGCGCGAAGACTTCCGCGAAGCGCCGTGAGGTGGACGCGTGGACGTGCATCAAGGAGCTGCTCGGCAACCGGATGTTGCTCGGTGTCTATATCGGGCAGTACTGCATCACGACTCTGACGTACTTCTTTTTGACCTGGTTTCCTGTCTATCTGGTGCAGCAGCGCGGGATGACCATCCTTGCTGCCGGCTTCGTTGCCTCGCTGCCCGCGATTTGCGGATTCCTCGGGGGAATCACCGGAGGGTGGTTCTCGGACCGCCTCAAGAAGGCCGGCTTTTCCCTCTCGGTTTCTCGCAAGATCCCCATCGTGGTCGGCATGCTGATGTCGACCAGCATGATTGCCTGCAACTACATCCAGGCCGATGCCATCGTTGTGGCGGTGATGTCCCTGGCCTTCTTCGGAAAGGGCGTTGGCGCACTGGGGTGGGCAGTGGTCTCCGATACTTCCCCCAAAGAGGCGGGCGGACTGTCGGGCGGGCTGTTCAACACGTTCGGTAACACCGCCGGCATTACGACCCCAATCGTCATCGGCTACATCGTCCAGGCGACCGGTTCGTTCGCAGGCGCGCTGTTGTTCGTCGGTGCAAACGCGGCGATGGCCATCGTCTGTTACCTGTTCATTGTCGGCGAGATCAAGCGCGTCGTGCTGGTCAAGTCGTTGGTCAAGTGACCCGCGCCACGGCCAAATTCATTCGACTTTCCGGAGATCCCTATGACTACACGATTTTCCGACGCCCCGACCGTGACCGACCTGCGAGTCATTCCAGTGGCAGGCCGGGACAGCATGCTGCTGAACCTGAGCGGCGCCCATGGCCCCTGGTTCACCAGAAACATCGTAATCCTAACCGATAGCGCTGGCAATACCGGGCTCGGCGAGGTACCGGGCGGCGAGGCGATCAGGAGGACAATCGACGACGCACGTCCGCTGATCGTTGGCAAGACGCTGGGCGAGTACAACGGCGTTCTCAATGCGATGCGCGTCGCGTTTGCCGATCGGGACGCTGGCGGCCGCGGGCTGCAGACATTCGACTTGCGTACCACGATTCACGCCGTAACGGCGGTCGAGTCGGCGTTACTTGATCTGCTCGGCCAGTTCCTGGGCGTGTCGGTGGCCGCGCTTCTGGGCAACGGTCAGCAACGCGATGCCGTGGAGATGCTCGGATATCTTTTCTACATCGGCGACCGCAACAAGACGAATCTCGACTACCGCTCCGAACCGGATGCCGACGATGCATGGTTCCGGCTGCGCAACGAAGTCGCGCTGACGCCGGAGGCGGTCGTTCGGGTTGCCGAGGCCACCCGGAACCGTTACGGATTCAACGACTTCAAGCTCAAGGGCGGGGTGCTGGACGGCGCCGCGGAAATGGACGCGATCGTTGCGCTGCACGAACGGTTTCCCGACGCGCGGATCACGCTGGACCCGAACGGCGCCTGGTCACTCGCGGAAGCCGTTCGTCTGTGCCGCGACAAGCACGGCGTGCTCGCTTATGCGGAAGACCCGTGCGGCGCCGAGAACGGTTATTCGGGACGCGAGGTGATGGCGGAGTTTCGCCACGCGACCGGACTGCCGACGGCAACCAACATGATCGCGACCGACTGGCGCCAGATGGCGCACTCGATTCAATTGCGGTCGGTGGACATCCCGCTGGCCGACCCGCACTTCTGGACGATGCAGGGCGCGGTCAGGGTGGCGCAACTGTGCGAGATGTTCGACATGACGTGGGGTTCCCATTCAAATAATCATTTCGACATCTCGCTGGCCATGTTTACACACGTCGGCGCGGCCGCGCCCGGCAAGGTGACGGCGATTGACACGCACTGGATCTGGCAGGACGGGCAGCGTCTGACCCGCGAGCCACTCAGGATCGAGGGCGGGATGGTGCATGTTCCGAAGAAACCTGGTTTGGGTATTGAAATCGACATGGCGGAGGTGGAGAAGGCGCATCTGGCGTATAGGAACATGGGACTGGGAAGCCGCGACGACGCGGTCGCGATGCAGTTTCTGATTCCCGGATGGACCTTCGACAACAAGCGTCCTTGTATGGTGCGCTAAATTTTCGCATTCCTTTTGACATTTCGGCGATGGAGCATGAAGCTATGCGAGACAATCGACTTCGAAGAATATGGCGAGCCGGTGGTGCGGTTGTAAACGGCTGGCTGGCGATTCCCGACGGCTTTTCGGCAGAGTGTATGGCGCATCAGGGCTGGGACTCGCTGACGATCGATATGCAGCACGGAGTCGTAGATTATCAGGCCACTGTGTCGATGCTGACGGCGATCTCGACGACTGCTGCCGTGCCGGTCGTGCGTGTTCCGTGGCTGGATCCGGGAATTCTCATGAAGGTGCTCGATGCGGGGGCCTATGGCGTCATTTGCCCGATGGTCAGCACCCGGGAAGATGCGGAACGACTGGTTGTCTCGACGTCCTATCCGCCGCGAGGTGGCCGCAGTTTCGGTCCGGTGCGCGCGCTGCTCTACGGAGGATCGGATTATCCAGATCATGCCGACGAGACCATCGTCCGATTCGCGATGATCGAGACCAGTGAGGCGCTTGACAACCTGGAAGCGATCCTGAGCGTCGAAGGGCTTGACGCGGTCTATATCGGACCGTCGGATCTCTCGCTATCCCTTGGCTGCAAACCGGCCTTCGACGATGTCGAGCCGCCAGTGGACGAGGCAATCGACTACGTGCTGGCGAAAGCACGCGAGCACGGTGTGATCGCCGGCATTCACAACGGCACTCCCGAGAGTGCGCTGCGACGTATCGCGAAAGGATTCCAGTTCGTCACCGTCAGTTCCGACGCCCGGCTGCTGGCAGCCGGCTCGCAGCAGATCCTTAGCACAATGCGAAGCCCGGCATCTGCTGCCGAGGCTGTGGGCAAAGGCTATTGATACATCCCATCATGGAGAAAGCGATCATGAGCAAAATCGGTTTTATTGGCCTCGGCATCATGGGTGCGCCCATGGCCGAACACCTCATCAAGAGTGGGCGCGACGTATATCTGTACAGTCGCACCTGCATTCCCGACGCCTTGGTTCAGGCGGGCGGAACGCCGTGCGGCTGTGCGCGGGAGGTGGCGCAACACGCAGACGTGATTATCACGATGGTGCCGGATACACCACATGTCGCGTCCGTGCTTTTCGATGCGGATGGCGTAGCCGAGGGGATTTCCGCCGGAAAAATCGTCGTGGACATGAGTTCGATCTCCCCGGTGGAGACCAAGAAGTTCGCCACGCGTATCAATGCGTTGAATTGCGAATATCTCGATGCACCTGTATCTGGGGGCGAGGTCGGTGCCAAGGCCGCGACGCTGACGATCATGGTCGGGGGGCCCCAAGCGGCATTCGAGAAAGTCAAGCCACTATTCGAATTGATGGGCAAGAACATCACGCTCGTCGGAGAAAACGGTGCCGGCCAGACATGCAAGGTTGCCAACCAAATCATCGTTGCACTGAACATCGAAGCAGTCGGGGAAGCGCTGCTGTTCGCATCAAAAATGGGAGCGGACCCGGCAAAGGTGCGTCAGGCATTGATGGGGGGATTTGCGGCGTCCCGTATCCTCGAAGTGCACGGCGAGCGCATGATCAAACGGACATTCGATCCAGGTTTCCGTGTCGAACTGCACCAAAAGGACCTCAACCTGGCATTGGCCAGTGCTCGCGCGATCGGCGTGTCGTTGCCCAATACCGCGACTGCACAGGAACTATTCAATGCCTGCGCCGCACATGGCGGGAACGCTTGGGATCATTCTGCCATGGTCACAGCGCTCGAGACTCTCTCCAATTTCAAGATCGGACAAGAGGCCCCTTGAATCTCTGACCTGAACGTTACTCTATAGTTGTTCGGCAAATTCGGCTCACTGAATCGCCGAACGATGACCGTCTGGCGCTCAAAGCTTGACGCGCTAAAGGCGCACCAGGATGAGGTCATGGTCGAGTGCGGAGGGACCGAATTGTTCGTCATGCCGGTCGAGCATGTATTCGTGCTCGGGAGGGCGCTGAGCCGGTGATCGCCTTGAGAAATTCACTGTAGCCATAATAGCCACCGACATTTTCGGGTGGGTAGGCATTGGCACTAACGAGGTACGTGGGAGTTGTGGACAGGCGTTGTGCCAAAGCGATCAAAAAAAGGCCCACGTTAAATCATGGGCCCATTCCTGAAGATCAATTAATGGTCATGCTGTCCGTTCGATAAACTCCTCCGCTGCGTCCAATATCCATTTGAGAGCGAACTCGATGTAGCTGACATCGAAGTAGACGACGAATTCTCCCTCGTTCCGATGCATTACCATTGCGGGCAGGTCGGCGAATCGAGTCGTCACAACACGTCCGACCGGGAAGCTGGCGGGATGCATGTCGATCGAGCAACCTTTTGCCAGAAACGCCGTAGCATCGGTGCCAGTGATTAGGAAGCAGACACGACTATCCGAATACAGCGTCGCGGTTGCAAACTGTCCTGCCAGTGCCGCAGTCAATGCCGAGAAGGTTCGTTCCTCGGCGTCGAGCGGACAGAAACAGAGGTACTCGTTCGGCCCCACCCACGCAAGCTCAACGTCAGCTCCTGGCGAAAAAGTCTCCGCCAACGGGAGCTGTACACTAACGGTTGCGGAAACGCTCGCTCGGAACTCAGGATCATCTGTGCGACCTTGGAGGCGAATGATGCCAGCTAGCGGTAGCTCGAAAATTTGCAGCGATCCTGCTCGAATCGGAAACACCTGCTCCGAAACGTACAACGGCGCTACCACGGTGCGTGCGATGAGCTTATCCATTGAGGCGTTCTCCTTTCGGGTCAAAATGTGCGGTCGGCACCACGCGTGCTGAAATCGTCTTGCCCCGCGTATAAATGGTGACAACTTCGCCCAAGCGCGAGAAGCCGTTACGCAGAATGCCCAATCCGATTGCCTTGTTGAGCATGGGACTCACGCATGCGGACGTAACGTAACCATCAGACTTAATAGGGATATTGGTGTTGTCACCGTTGATGAAGTGCCCGCCGACAGGAAGCGGTATTTTCGGGTCAACCGATTCGAGACCAACCAATTCGAGCCGTCCGTTCGCCTTGTCAGCGGGACGTTGAAGCGACCGCTTGCCGATGAAGTCTTCTGTCTTCTTTTCGATGATTTTGCCCCAGCCGACATCCAGCGGATTCGAGTTCCCGTCGGTATCAGCGCCAACGTGCAGATAGCCCTTCTCGGTACGCATCACCTCGAGAGCTTCGATCCCGTATGGTGTAACGCCGAATGCATCGCCGACCTTTTTAATGAGGTCCCACAGTGCATTGCCGTAACGGCTGCCAACCGAAATTTCATACGTCACTTCACCCGTGAAGCTGGCTCTGAGAATTCGCACCGGCACGTTGGCAAGCTTGCCACTCCGGAAGTGCATATGCGGGAAGCTCTCGGCCGAGAAGTCGATGTCGGAATCCAGTTGCTGGAGCACGAGACGTGCTTTCGGCCCGGAGACCGTGACATTTGCCCATTGACTGGTGACGTTGTTGATGTGAACGCGCAGGTCAGGCCAATCGTACTGCAGGTATTCCTCTAACAACAAGAACACGCGCCCGACGGCGGCGCTAGTTGCGTGGACGAGATAATGGTCTTCGGCCAGGCGTACTATGACGCCGTCGTCGATAAGCACGCCGTTGTCGTTTGTCAGCATCGCATAGCGCGCTAATCCAGGCTTCAGCGTGGCGAGGTTGTTCACGTACACGCGGTTCAAGAACTTGGCTGCGTCCGGCCCCTTCACCTCGATCTTGCCGAGCGGCGAGCCATCGAACATGCCGACACCGCTGCGCACTGCGAGTACTTCGCGACGGGTGGCCGCGACTATATCCTCGTGCCCGCGAGGGTAATAGTCGGGACGGCGCCATCCATACTCGCCGTATCGTGCTTTCGCAGCCGTATGTGACGACGTCGCGGGCAGTGTTTGCCACGGAGAATACAACTCGCCGACCGCCCCTCCCACAAAAGTACCGATCGTTACCGGTTGATAGGGCGGACGGAAGCGCGTCGTGCCGACCTTTACAATCGGCTGCCCGCTCAATTCCGCCATGATGGCGAGAATATTGAAGTTGCTCGACTTACCTTGGTCGACACTCATGCCGCCGGTCGTATAGCGCTTAACATGCTCGACGGAACGGAAATTTTCGCCCATGGCCAACTCGACGTCCGAAACTTTTACGTCGTACTGGAAATCGAGCCACTGTTTGTCCGTGCGCGTGTTCGTTGTGTACCAGTACGGCTCGATTCGCAACGACTCGCGCTCAGCATCGTGCGTTTGGGGAATCGTCGAGGGCGAGGTCAGTTTGGCGCCAAGCTTCGCAACGGCCGATTCTGCCGCCTTGACACCTGCTTCGATACACTCGGGCAACGAGAAGTCCCCATTTGCGGCGCCGATGATGCTTACCGACTGCACACAGGATTGAGGGATCAGGCATGCAATTCCTTCCTTGTATTGAAGGGTGCCACCGGCCTGACTGTACAAATGGATCGTCGGCGTCCATCCACTCGACATCGCCACCAGATCGCATTCGATGGTGGTCACGTCGGGGGCGAGTGTTCCATTGCCGATATGGCGTGACAGCTTAAGCGCCTTGACTCTCCGCTTTCCGACGACGTCGCGAATGCCATAGCCAACATAATGAACAATGCCGCGTCCCTTCAGTTCTCGGACCAGTTCGTCTGAAACTTTCGAACGAGTGTCGACGACACAGATAGACTTGACGCCAATGGTATGTAGGTCAAAGGCCGTCCGATACGCGTCGTCGTTGTTCGTCGCGATCACGGCTTGCGAGCCAGGCACGACACCGAATCGGTTCACGTACAGCCGGACAGCCGATGCGAGCATGATGCCGGCGCGATCGTTGTTAGCAAATACGAGTGGTCGCTCGATGGCGCCCGTCGCCAAAATCACCGCTCGGGCACGAATGCGCCATAGACGCTCACGCAAACGACCTTTTTGCCCGTTAGGGCCAAGGTGATTGCTGACACGTTGTGCTGCCGCGAGGAAATTGTTCTCGTAGTAGCCGCTTACGTTCGTGCGCGGCATCAATTGTACGTTGGGCAGCTGTTTGAGCTGGGCAACGGTTCGCTCGACCCATCGTTCCCCTGACACGCCGTTTACGTTGAAGCGTTCAGCCAGCAATGAACCACCGAACTGTTCTCGGTCGTCGACGAGAATCACGCGAAGGCCGGCATTGCCCGCCACGACTGCAGCCGAGAGCCCAGCTGGGCCGCCGCCGACGATCAACAAGTCACAATGAATATTGCGCTTTTGGTAATTCTGGGCATCCGGCAGACGAGGCGCTTTGCCTAGTCCGGCGATCGGGCGCACGAAGCGCTCGTAGAAGTGCCAGTTCGGCCAAATCATCGATTTGTAGTAGAACGATGCCGGCAACATTTTCGCAAAGCGATCCAGGATGCCAAGAACGTCATTTTGAGCATTCGGCCAAGCGTTTTGACTCGTGGCCCGCAGACCGGGATACAACGGGATCATTGTCGAACGGACATTGGGCTCGTCGAACTCCCCCGATTCGAGTTGTACGAGCCCATTCGGTTCTTCGACTGAGCTGCCCATAATGCCGCGAGGCCGGTGAAGTTTGAAGCTGCGGCCAACGGTATCGACGCCATTTGCGAGCAGTGCTGCCGCGAGGGTATCGCCCTCGAGCCCTTCATAGGTCTTTCCGTCGAACGTGAACTGAACCTTGCGGCGAGGTTCATTTGCGGGTCGCCCGAATACCGGGACGCGCTCAAGCTGTTTCATGAACACCTCCCTCGGTGCGTGTTACCGTCTCGCCGATCTGCGGAACCTCGGCAAAAGTGAATACTCGGAGCAGTTCGTGGCTGACGGTGTCACGCTCGACGCCGAACCACTGCCGGCAACCGATCGTATGGCGCCAACGCTCGAGCGAGTTGCCCCTCGCATTCTCGTGCGTGAAAAGATAATCGGCCCACTGCTGATCTGACAGACCCTGTGGAGCGCTAGGCCGAACTCGCTCGAGCGGTCCGCCGTAAGTGAATTCGTCTTCGTCTCGCGTGCTACCGCAAAACGGACACGGAATGCGTAACATGGCTCTTCTCGCTTAATGGTTAACACCGGCGGCGGCGGCTTCATTAATGAAACGGCCAGTCACGAAGCGGTCCAGGCCGAACGGCTCGATGAGAGGGTGGAGACGGTCGTTAGCAACTGTGTAGGCGAGTGTTTCCCCGCCAACGGGGATCGCTTTGAACCCCCCGGTTCCCCAACCAGTGCTGATGTAAAGCGCCGTCACCGGCGTCTTTCCGAGAATCGGGCTGGAATCCGGAGAGATGTCAACGATACCGGCCCATTGCCGCATCAGCTTTAGGCGGCTGAATCTCGGGAACAAATTCAGGGCGGCGCTCAACGTCTCCTCAAGCGCCGGAAGAGTGCCGCGTTGGCCGTATGAGGGATATGCATCAGCACGACCGCCAATCAGGATTTCGCCACGATCGGACTGACTTACGTAGGCGTGCACAACCGGCGAATTAACGACGCCCGAAAGGACGGGCTTCACTGGCTCGCTGACCATCGCTTGCAGTGCGACGCTGGTGATCGGCAATGAAAGCCCGGCCATCTTGGCGAGGACGGAGGAATGGCCCGCAACTGCGATGACAACCTTGTCGGCCTCGATGAAACCATTTTTGGTTTCTACACCACGTACTCGATTGCCACTCATGCGCAAGCCGGTCACTTCGCAATTCTGGATGATGTCGACACCGAGGTTGTCGGCACCACGCGCGTAACCCCACGCCACGGCATCATGCCGTGCGACGGCGGCGCGGCGTTGAATGAAGCCGCCGAGAATTGGATATCGCGCATTGAGACTCGTGTCCAGGGCGGGCATATAGTCCCTGACTTGGTCGACATCGAACATTTCGGCGTCGATACCTTGCAACTGAATGGAATTGGACCAGCGTTCGAGCCCGTCCATTTGGTGCGGTGTGTGGGCGAGTGTCAATATGCCATGCTGACTCAACATGATGTTGTAGTTGAGTTCCTTACTCAGGCCTTCGTATAGCTGCAGCGAGCGCTCGAAAAAATTCGTGCTCTCGGGGTAGAAGTAGTTCGAACGAATAGCCGTCGTGTTGCGCCCGGTGTTTCCGCCACCCAGCCAGCCTTTCTCGAGCACGGCGACATTCGTGACACCGTGGTTCTTCGCAAGGTAGTACGCAGTGGCGAGGCCTTGACCTCCGCCACCTACGATAACAACGTCGTAACGTGATTTCGGTTCGCGGGAGCGCCACGCAGGCGTCCAGGTACGATGGCCAAACAGCGCGTGCTTCGCCAGTGTCCAGAATGAATAGTGTTCCAAGCGAGACCTCTTCCGCGTTTCGATTACAGGATGACGGTGCGATGACCATTCAGGAAAATTCGGCCTTCGCTGAACAGTCGGACGGCGTTGGCGAGTGCCACTGCCTCGGTATCGTGGCCGACCAGCACCATGTCATCTGCGGTATAGGTGTGATCGATTACCTTGACTTCCTGCGCGATGATCGGACCTTCGTCGAGGTCGCTGGTTACGAAATGCGCCGTCGCGCCAATGACCTTCACGCCGCGGTCGTGGGCCTGGTGATACGGGCGTGCGCCCTTGAACCCCGGGAGGAAGGAATGGTGAATGTTGATCGCGCGACCTTCGAGCTTGCGACTCATGTCGTCGGACAGAATCTGCATGTAGCGGGCGAGCACGAGCAACTCAGCTCCCGTAGTTGCAAACAGATCGAGAATCTGTGCTTCCTGTTGCGGTTTCGTTTCCGACGTGATCGGGAAGTGGTGGAACGGAATGCCGTACCACTCGACGAGACTGCGGCAGTCGTTGTGGTTCGCCACGACACCGACGATGTCGATTGCGAGGGCACCGGCGCGCCACTTGGTCAATAGAAGGTTAAGGCAATGGTCGTATTTCGAGACGGCAATCAGCACCTTCGGGCGATAGTTGGCCAGACGAAGCGTGAATTTCATCTCGAGTGATTGGGAAAGATCCGTCAGTTTCGCGCGAAGATCGTTGATAGACGACTTCAGCACGTGGTCGTTGAAAACCATGCGTGCGAAGAACATCTGAGTCTGGGGGTCGCCATAGTGGAAGGACTCGGTGATGTATGCGCCCTGTTCGAACAGCAAGTTCGACGTCTTGGCGAGGATACCCAGACGGTCCGGGCATTCGAAGGTCAACAGGTAGTCGGAGATTTTTTGCTCGGCTGCGGTGGACATGGAGTGTTCCTAAATGCAAGTGAGAGATCTGTTTGGTAGTGCAATTTGTTACGCGGCGGTTTGAACGCGCTCTTGGTTCTGAAGGACTTCCTTACGATATCGTCCCGTCGCGCGATGGGCGACGCAGACAACGACATGCCGGAGGGACATCACGTAGGCGCTAACAGCATGTGGAAACGCAGCCACGCTGGCGATAGCGTGAACAAGCACCATCGACGGGCCGGGTAGGGGCAGCACATCTACAGACTCAAGAAGCCGGCCATCGCCAATGCTTCCCCCGTGAGCAGTTAACTGGGCATGGCGATTTCTGAACTGGCGTTTCAGGCTGGCCGTCTCATCTCTTCGGTCTTGCATAACGTTCACCTTGTTACCGGGCCAGTGGCCCTTGCGTGTTCCCTTGACCAGGCAAGCTTCATCTCAGGTTCGACAACAAACAATAATTATTTATCGTTTGTGGGGGTGCCAGGGCGGGAGCGGGGCACCATTGTGCCAACGCGCCACTGTTCGACTGCGTCAAGCCTACTTTGTGGGGAGTATATGGGTAGCCAAGTCATAGAACAATAAAAAATTAATGTTACATGTGTGTCGTTTACCCTCGATCGGCTGGCCGTGCTTCGTTGCGGCGCCATCCTGTAATACACTTCGTGCGCATGCTCACGAACGTTGGCTTATGAGTACAGTTACGAAACCAGAAGCGTCCCGGCAGACCGGGCGGCGGCGCACCCAGGAAGAGCGTAGTGACGCGACGCGTCGACGCATCATTCAGTCTGCGATGCGTCTGCTGCAAAAGAGGGGATTCCGAGCGGCAAATCTTCAGGACATTGCGCGAGGAGCTCGTGTGACGCTCGGTGCCCTTCAACATCACTTCTCGAGTCGGCAAGTGCTGATGGAGCGGCTTATTGATGAAGTGATGGCACCGCTAGCCGACGATGGCGTGGTGTGGCCGCCGCTCGATTTGCCTCTGGAGAAGCGTGCGCGTGAGTTCGTGCACCTCGCCTGGCAGACAATTTATGGGGTTCCGGGTTATGTTGCGGCCTGGAGTCTGTTTTTCGGCTGCAAATCCTCGCCGGAGTTATTCGCTCGCATCGACGCTCATCGCGCTCGGTCAGACCCTGTTTTTTTTGCGCGGTTCATCAGCTGCTTTCCGGAAGTCGACGCGCAACATTCGAATCCACAGCGATTCGCAGGCTTTGTCTTTGCCAGTTTGCGTGGAATGGCGATGTTCGACCTGTTCGACCTCCCGCCAGAGGAGACGGAGGGGCAGCTTGATGAATTGGTCAGGATCATCGTGCAGGCAGGATCTCCGTCGAGCAAGTAATGTGCCGGGTGTGAAGCTAGTCCGCCCCGTCATCGGCGAGGCGTAGATGCGCGACCGCGCGTGGTTGAGCTGCCGCCTCTGGTTGGAGCCCGGCGTAAGCTTTGGGGGATGACCGATTCCCCGTCAGCACCACTTGACTCCCCGTGACGCGCTCGCCGCTCCTGCCATTGTGGCGGTTCGTGCTGCCGGCTGGCTCGGCTCCGCTAGGTACCGATTTCGAGCAGGGCTATACGGGATTGCGGCTGCGCCTCACACAACTGACTGTCGCGTTGCTCTGCGAGGGAGAGGTGGAGCGCACCAGCCTGATCTAAGAGGCCAGTTCAAAAAGGCTGCTCGATGCGCCTGAAGATGTTCCAACAGACAAGCGAGCAACCGAGTTTCAGGAATGCTTCGTGAATGTCGGCACGTCGCTCGAAGCGAGTGCGTAGGCGACGAAAATTGTGGAGCCAGGAGTGCGTACGTTCGACCACCCAACGATACTTGCCGAGTCCGCTGCCGTGTTCGGTGCGGCGCTTGGCGATCACTGGCTGGATACCGCGATTGCGCAGGGCTCGCCGATGCCGCTCGGAGTCGTAGCCACGATCGGCGTAGACCACGCGAGGCCGTTGAATGGGGTGGCCGCGCAAACCTCGAATCGACGGAATCGCGTCGATCAACGGCAGCAACTGCGTAACATCGTTGACGTTCGCGCCAGTCAGGATCGCGGCGAGCGGTGTGCCGTTGGCGTCGGTGACGATGTGATGCTTGGAGCCGGGTCGCGCGCGATCGGTGGGGTTCGGGCCAGTTTTTGGCCCGCCCCAACGGCCCGTACCGATGATGAATCGACGGCGGCACGTGAGAAATCGATCTGGTCGGCCGCCCGCAGTTTGGCGAGCAACAGTGCATGGAGGCGATCCCACACGCCGACTTCGTGCCAGTCGCGAAGCCGGCGCCAACAGGTCGCCCCCGAACCGAAGCCGAGCTGGGTCGGCAGATGGTTCCATCGAATGCCGGTCTTGAGCACGAACAGGATGCCGTTCAATGCTGCACGATTCGGAACCGGAAGCCGTCCTGGATTCTTTGTTCGCCGCGGTTTCGGCAGCGGCAGCAATGGTTCGATGAGTATCCACAATTCGTCATCAACGATCGGCGCTTGCATTCCTCATGATCCCGTTGCTCAGATGCTTGAGGTTAACAGGTCGCCGGCGAAGTTAACAGCCCCTCGGGGGTCTTTTTGAACTGGCCTCTAAGAGATCAAAGGGCAACGCGTTAGTGCGTGCAAGTCCCGCATCACCGTTCGGCTCATAGTCGGTGCAATGCACGTGCTTTGAGTGGGCCGTGAACTGTTGAGCTGACAAAAATGGCGTCAGCGCGCAAAAATTCGCGGCGAGAAATGATACGTTCCGTTGCTCCAAAGGCCGGGTCATTGAGGACAACCTCTCTCATGACTCCATTATAGAGGCCGCATGAAGTAGGAGGCGTATACCAATTGCCATCCAGTAAGACAAAGACATTTGAGTGCGTGCCTTCAGTTAGTTCGTAACGCTCATTGAAGAAAATCATGTCATAGCACTCCAGTTTTTTTGCCTCGTCCCTCGCACGTTCATATTCTCGAGGTAGCGTTGTCTTGTGCCTCAGAAGCGGATCATCGGAGCGGGAGCATTGAAACCCGTGTTCATGCGCCAGAACTACTCCGACAATGTCGTTGTCCGTAGGGTTGACAGGATTGGTCGTGAACTGGGCAACGCCTGGCTTTGCTATCTGGATTTCGAGTTCATATGCGACGTCGGGTGAAAGCTGGGCGCACTGAGCTTTGATATCGTCGAGAAGGCGATCAATGTCTACAGGAAAGTTGAACCAGCGCGCGCTCTCCTGAATTCGTTCAATATGTGCATTCAGATGGCGGACACCGTCCCGTTGCGTAGCGTACATGCATTCAGTTAGCGCTAGTCCGGGATCCAATTCTGTCAGAAATCTGGCTTTCAAGGTTGTCTCCTCATATTCAGCGTCGACTTGGCTGTCCAATACAATTCCGCCCCCAACTCCAAAGATCCCTCGGCGGATACCCGCCTTACAAGGGTTGCTAAGCTCGAGCGTTCGAATGGCTACCGAAAGACAGAAGTCACCGAAATCTTCCATACCGGTGCTCGAGGCCTTATCAATCCATCCAATCGAACCCGTGTACGACCCTCTGGTCGACGCTTCGACCTTGCAGATGATGTCCATCGTGCTCAGCTTCGGCGCCCCGGTTATCGATCCGCATGGAAACATCGCCCGGAAAATATCGAAAAAGGTCGCATCTGGACAAACATTGGCTTCGATTGTGGAGGTCATTTGCCAAACTGTCCCGTGGGGTTCGATGGTGAAGAGGGCTGGTACACGTACTGAGCCCGTTTCAGCGATCTGAGAGATGTCATTGCCCAGGAGATCCACAATCATTACGTTTTCTGCGCGATTTTTCGGGTCAGCTCTAAGAAACTCGGCATTGGCGTGATCTTCGGGGGATATCGTCGAGCGAGCGGCAGTTCCCTTCATTGGCCGTGCTCTTATCACGTTGCCACTTCGTTCGACAAATAATTCGGGCGAAAATGAGAGGATGGATCTGCCATCTGGCAGAGAAATAAAAACCCCGAAAGGTACAGGTTGACGATCTCGAAGGCGCCGATACAGACCAACGGGGGATCCGAACATATCGAATCCTAGACGATATGTAAGATTTACTTGATAAGAATCGCCGTTGATCAGCGATTGGCGGATATGCTGGAATTGACGACTGTACTGCTCAAACGAAGTGTCGGTCGACAACCCACCAATGCCGGCGACACTGGGCGTTTCACGGCCGAGATCCAGACGCCTTAGCCAATCGTAAACTTCATCGCTTGATAGGCGAGCGCGGTCTCGGAAGACGAGCATGCGGAGAGTTGCGTTACCGTGGACCTGTTGACGGAATTCATAATCGGAAATGAGAAGGGCATGCAATCCCTGGTGCAGCTCCTCTGCAACAGCACCCAGTGCAAGCTCGAAATCATGAAAATCACGACAAACATGCTGGTGGACATAGTCCGTATAAAGATGACTTGTCTTGTAATCCTGTTTGGAAGTGCAGTCGTCGAGGAGTGCAAAAACGTTCATTATTTCCAGCTATGACGGAAGTTTCTTGTCATGCATGATTTGTATGAAAGTGAAGTATAGGGTCGCATTTGCTTCCTCGCGAAGACTTAATTTCAATGCGTCAGCCTGAGTATTAAAAATATAAAAACTATCATAATCTATTTTGAATTTTATAATGTCAAATCAGAATTTTTGATGCATTGCATGAAATATTCGATGCATCATCTGGCAATTGTGGCTTGTGTTTATTATGAAAAGCAGCATAAAGTACGCGGGAATTCGGGGTATTGAGATGTTCGAGATTTCATATTTTTCTAGTACTCATTTTTGGAGAAGCTTTGAAGACGAAAGCCGCGATTGCATGGAAGGCCGGCGCGCCGCTGACGATCGAAGAGGTCGAACTCGAAGGGCCGCGCGCGGGTGAGGTGCTGATTGAAGTGAGGGCGACGGGCATCTGCCACACCGACTACTACACGCTGTCAGGCGCGGATCCGGAAGGAATCTTCCCGGCGATCCTCGGCCACGAAGGCGCGGGCGTCGTCGTCGACGTCGGCCCCGGCGTCGGCACGGTGAGGAAGGGCGATCACGTGATTCCGCTCTACACGCCGGAATGCCGCGAGTGCAAGTTCTGCCTGTCACGCAAGACGAACCTGTGCCAGAAGATCCGCGCGACGCAGGGCAAGGGCCTGATGCCGGACGCGACGTCGCGCTTCTCGCTCGATGGCAAGCCGATCTTCCACTACATGGGCACGTCGACGTTCTCGAACTACATCGTGGTGCCGGAGATCGCGGTCGCGAAAGTGCGCGAGGACGCGCCGTTCGACAAGATCTGCTACATCGGCTGCGGCGTGACGACGGGCGTCGGCGCGGTCGTCTACTCGGCGAAGGTCGAGGCGGGTGCGAACGTCGTCGTGTTCGGTCTCGGCGGCATCGGCCTGAACGTGATCCAGGGCGCGAAGATGGTCGGCGCGGACAAGATCATCGGCGTCGACATCAATCCGAAGCGCGTCGAGCTCGCGAAGAAGTTCGGGATGACGCACTTCATCAACCCGAACGAAGTCGAGAACGTGGTTGACCACATCGTGCAACTGACGGACGGCGGCGCGGACTATTCGTTCGAATGCATCGGCAACGTGAAGGTGATGCGCCAGGCGCTCGAGTGCACGCACAAGGGCTGGGGCCAGTCGTTCATCATCGGCGTCGCGGCGGCCGGCGAGGAAATCAGCACGCGTCCGTTCCAGCTGGTGACGGGCCGAGAGTGGAAGGGCTCGGCGTTCGGCGGCGCGCGCGGCCGCACGGACGTGCCGAAGATCGTCGACTGGTACATGGAAGGCAAGCTCAACATCGACGACCTGATCACGCACACGCTGCCGCTCGAGAAGATCAACGACGGCTTCGACCTGATGAAGAAGGGTGAGTCGATCCGCTCGGTCGTGCTGTTCTGATCGACAGGAGACGACGATGCTCGAACTCGTTTCGTCGCACGCGTGCCACGGCGGCGAGCAGCGCTTCTATCGCCATGACTCGACGGCGATCGGCCTGCCGATGAAGTTCTCGGTGTACCTGCCGCCGCAGGCCGCGCACGGCCGCGTGCCCGCGCTGTTCTACCTGGCGGGGTTGACCTGCACCGAGGAGACGTTCGCAATCAAGGCGGGCGCGCAGCAATTCGCGGCACGGTACGGTATCGCACTTGTTGCGCCCGACACGAGTCCGCGCGGCGCGAACGTGCCGGGCGAGACCGACGCATGGGACTTCGGTGTCGGCGCGGGCTTCTACGTCGACGCGACCGAAGCGCCGTGGTCGACGCATTACCGGATGTACTCGTACATCGTCAACGAACTGCACGAGACGGTGTTGTCGCAGTTGCCGATCGACGGCGCGCGGCTCGGCATCTTCGGTCACTCGATGGGCGGGCACGGCGCCCTCGTGCTCGCGCTGCGCAATCCGAACGTGTACCGCTCAGTATCGGCGTTCGCGCCGATTGCCGCGCCGATGCGTTGCCCGTGGGGCGAGAAGGCGTTCTCGGGTTATCTGGGCGCAAACCGTGATGCGTGGAAGCGTTACGACGCAAGCGAGCTGGTGGCGCGCGCGGATGCGCGAAAGTTCGACGAAGGGATCCTGATTGATCAGGGGCTCGCAGACCAGTTTCTCGCGAATCAGCTGAACCCCGACGTGTTCGAGGCGGCCTGTCGTGACGCCGGCCAGCCGCTGACGCTGCGCCGCCATCCGAAGTACGACCACGGGTATTACTTCATCACGACGTTCATCTTTGACCACATCGCCTATCACACGCGGCAACTTAGCCGTTTGGGGTGACCCCAAAGCTTTGCGTAGTACACGAACTCAATAGGAGGAAATATGTCTGTTTTCACGCATGTGACTGTCGGCACCAACGACTTGGACAAGGCTCGGAGTTTCTATGACGACATTTTGGGAAAAATTGGGTTGAAGCGAGTGGCGGACCTGGGTGACAACGGTTCGATCTGGGGGAACGGGGCGCCGTCGTTCTTCGTTCTCAAGCCTGCCAATGGCCAGCCCGCTACTGTGGGCAATGGCGTGACGGTCTCATTCGAAGCACCTGATCGCGCTTCGATTCATGCCTTCTACGACGCGGCATTGGCCGCGGGTGCGAAGGACGAGGGTGCCGCTGGCCCGCGCGGCTGGGCACCGCACGCATATGCGGCTTATGTACGCGATCTTGATGGTACCAAGCTTGCGGTCTACTGTTTTAAACCCGAGTAATTCATCGACTTGCACGCCGGAGTAGTTGAAAGGGAGGCGGAGCGCTTGCATCGCTCCGCCTCCACGAAATTTTCACGTAGCTTATGCTTGCCGATACTGCGAGTTTCAGCCGACCCGGTAAGCTGCATGATTGGATTTTCGCACTGCAGCGTCCTTGAGCAAGCGGCCAGAATCTGGTCGTCGTAGAGATCATAGGCGTGGAACACGGTCTATAAAAAGCTTGCCGTCAGGACACTGCACACAGGGCGGCGCCATCAACGAAACACTACTCGAGCATGCTGCGCCTGCGCGGTGGCTCTACATCATTCTGGCCGGCGGCTATCAATGGCGGAAAATTAAGCGCGTCGAAAAGGACTGACTTCGACCGTTGCGGACTCGTTCTACCGCTTAGCGTACTTCGGCGCCCCCTTCGTCGAATGCCCTCCTGTCCGTCCCCATATCGGATTGCGGCGTCCCCTGGCTCGCTTCGCGAAGCAAGTGGCTGATTGCCAACCAATAATCGTGCATCAAATTTTGCATGCACCGTATCAGGTCTATTGGCTTTCCCGACAAGTTGGGTCGGCATATTTTTTAGTCTGTCGCGGCGGTCGATGTGGCCGGCTTCCCTTCATCGGTCATTCTCCCAAAAGTGGTCGCAATAGCACAGGTGAATCAATGAAATCACACTATCAGGTTGTCGTAATTGGCGGAGGCGTTGTCGGCTGTTCCGTGCTTTATCACCTCACGAAGTTTGGGTGGAAGGACGTCGCACTTCTTGAGCGGAAAGTGCTCACAGCCGGTTCGACGTGGCATGCTGCAGCGGGATTTCATTCGATTAACAGCGACCCCAACATCGTGCGGCTCCAGGCATATACGATTGCTCTTTACAAGGAGATTCAGGAGGTTGGCGACCAGGACGTTGGACTTCACGTTCCGGGCGGTATCAGTTTCGCTGCGACACCCGAGCGTTGGGAGTTTTTGCGAACTGAATGGTCGCGTCATCGCTTCATGGGCATCGAAAGTGAGTTGATCACTCCAGCCGAAATCAAGGCAATGTGTCCCCTGGTGGATACCACGGATGTTGTGGGCGGCCTTTGGGCGCCCGACGAGGGCCATCTCGACCCGTACGGCGCAACGCAGGCATACGCAAAGGCGGCGCGGAAGCAGGGTGCCGAGATTTTCCAGCACACCAAAGTTGAGGCCCTGAAACAACGGCCTGACGGCACTTGGGATGTGATCACGGACAAGGGGGAAATCCATGCCGAGCATGTCGTCAATGCGGCGGGCCTTTGGGCCCGTGAAGTTGGGGCCATGGCGGGAGTGCGGTTGCCACTTATTCCGATGGAGCACCATTATCTCATCACTGAGGATATTCCTGAACTCGTGGCTCACGGCAAGGAGATCCCTGTCACTATTGACCTCGACGGCGAGATCTACATGCGCCAGGAGCACAACGGGGTGCTTTTCGGTGTCTATGAGAAGAACTCGATTCCTTGGTCGCTCAACGGTACTCCTTGGGAATATGGCGAGACCGATCTGCTGCCCCCGCGGCTTGAAAATATAGAAGACGATCTTCTTAAGGGGTTTACGCGGTTTCCGAGTGTTGGAAATACGGGTATCAAGCGAATCGTAAATGGGCCGTTTACTTTTACGCCCGATGGCAATCCGCTCGTTGGGCCGGTGCGAGGCCTGAAAAATTATTGGGCCGCATGTGGATGCATGGCAGGGTTCAGTCAGGGCGGTGGGGTCGGCCTCGCGCTTGCGCAATGGATGATCAATGGTGAGCCGGAAGACAACGTCTTCGGGATGGACGTTTCGCGCTTCCCGGGTCTATCGCAGAACTTTGTCACTGCCAAAGCCAAAGAATTCTATGAACACCGGTTCTACCTGGCCAGCCCGAACGAGCAGTGGCCCGCCGGTCGGCCGCTGGCGACTTCGCCGCTCTATGATCGTCAAAAGGCCGCAAACGCAATTTTTGGAGTCGTCTACGGTCTTGAGACGCCGTTGTGGTTTGCGCCCGAGGGCCAGGAACCCGTCGAAACGCCGACTTTCCGTCGGTCTAATGCGTTCCCGACGGTTGCTGAGGAATGCAAGGCAGTTCGTGAGGCTGTCGGCGTTTTCGACGCAAGTACATATGCAAAGTATGAGGTGTCCGGCCCCGGCGCAGCGCAATGGCTGGACAAAATGTTTGCAAGCAAACTGCCTGCAGTAGGTCGTGCCAAACTGGCGCCAATGCTTTCCCCGGCCGGGAGGTTGAAAGGCGACCTTACGATCTTGCGCATTGCCGAGGACCGTTTTCTCGTAACGGGCTCTTACTACCTTCAGAACTGGCACATGCGCTGGTACGAGGAGCATCTTCCGTCCGACGGTTCCGTCCGTCTGGAGAATCGGAGCAACTCGATGGCAATGCTGGCGATTGCAGGTCCAAATGCAAAGGCACTCTTTACTGCGCTCGCCGGTGAGGATGCGGCAACACAATGTGCGCCCTTTATGAGTGTCAATACCGCAGAAGCGGGTGTTGTCCCGGTTGTCGTCGCACGCATTTCGCTTACTGGTGAGTACGGCTATGAGATCTACTGCGAAGCGGGACACGTCCGCACGCTCTATGACAATCTGATGCGGCTTGGCAAGGAGTACGGTTTGCGCCAGTACGGAGTCTGGGCGCTGTTGTCATTGAGACTTGAAAAGGGTTACGGCATCTGGTCGCGGGAGTTCGGCCCGGAATATACACCGGCGATGAACGACCTACATAGATTCGTCGACCTGTCCAAAGAAGACTTCATCGGACGCGATGCCACCATTGCGAGCGCCGATATTTCACCGACGCGGCGACTCGTTGCTCGAAGTGGATGCAATGGATGCTGATGCAAGCGGGTTTGAACCGATATGGCGCGACGACAAGGTAGTTGGTTTTACTACGTCGGGTGGATATGGGCATACGACAGGCAAGAGTCTGGCGATGGGGTACGTCGATGCAGACGCGATTGACCGTCATTCGACATTCGAAATTCACGTCCTTGGCGAAAAACGCGCGGCAAAACTGCTTAAAGAACCGCCATACGACCCTGAAGGGCTGCGCTTGCGTGGCAAGTAAGTGTTGTGGGGGCCGGGCCCGCACAGTCGGCTTTTTGTGAGTACCTAAACATAGCAATACACGCTTGGAGGCCGAGAATTAACCAACTTGCACAGGTGGTGGTGGAAATGCCTCTCGCCTGTCAACTTGGCAAAGAAGATCTCGCCTTCGCCAAACTAAGTGACGAATGACTCAAGGAGATAAGGTTAGAGTGGCCGCGCTGGAACGTGAATCGATGGAATACGACGTGGTGATCGTCGGCGGTGGCCCCGCCGGGCTGTCGGCCGCGATCCGGATCAAACAGCTCGCCGCCGAGAAGGGCGTCGAGATCGGCGTCTGCGTGCTCGAGAAGGGTTCGGAGATCGGCGCGCATATCCTGTCGGGCGCGGTGATGGACCCGCGCGCGATCACCGAGCTGTTCCCCGACTGGAAGGAACGCGGCGCACCGCTCGAAGTCGAGGTGACGGAAGACCGCTTCCTGTTCCTGTCCGAGCAGAGCGCGGTGCAGACGCCGAACTGGGCGCTGCCCGGCAACTTCAAGAACCACGGCAACTACGTCATTTCGCTGGGCAACGTGACGCGCTGGCTTGGGGCACAGGCCGAGGCGCTCGGCGTCGAGATCTTCCCCGGCTTCCCGGCCGCGGAGATTCTCTATAACGACGACGGCTCGGTCAAAGGCGTCGCCACCGGCAACATGGGCGTGGGCAAGGACGGCGAGCCGACCGAGAACTTCCAGCTCGGCATGGAGTTGCACGCGAAGTACACGCTGTTCGCCGAAGGCTGCCGCGGTCATCTTGGCCGCCAGCTGATCTCGAAGTTCAAGCTCGACGCGAACGCCGATCCGCAGGCGTACGGGATCGGCATCAAGGAACTGTGGGAAATCGATCCGGCCAAGCACAAGCCGGGCCTCGTGATCCACACGGCCGGCTGGCCGCTGAAGTCGGACACCTACGGCGGCTCGTTCCTGTATCACATGGACAACAACCAGGTCGTGGTCGGCTTCGTGGTCGGCCTCGGCTACACGAACCCGTACCTGTCGCCGTTCGAGGAATTCCAGCGCTACAAGACCCATCCGTCGATCCGCGCCTTCCTCGAAGGCGGCAAGCGCGTGTCGTACGGCGCGCGTGCGATCACGGCGGGCGGCCTGCTGTCGCTGCCGAAGACGGTGTTCCCGGGCGGTGCGCTGATCGGCGACGACGCGGGCTTCCTGAACGCGTCGCGGATCAAGGGCAGCCACGCGGCGATCAAGACCGGCATGCTGGCGGCCGATGCCGCGTTCGACGCGGTGCAGGCCGGCCGTCAGTCGGACGAGCTCAACGCGTACCCGGACGCCTTCAAGCAATCGTGGCTGTACAACGAGCTGTACCGCGCGCGCAACTTCAAGCAGTGGATGGCGAAGGGCCTGTACCTCGGCACGCTGATGGTGGGCCTCGAACAGAAGCTGATGGGCGGCAACGTGCCGTGGACGCTGCATCACCAGCACGCCGATCACGAGATGCTGAAACCGGCGTCGCAATGCGAGCCAATCGTGTATCCGAAGCCGGACGGCAAGCTGACATTCGATCGCCTCTCGTCGGTGTTCATCTCGAACACGAACCACGAAGAAAACCAGCCGGCGCACCTGACGCTGAAGGACGCGAGCGTGCCGGTGAACGTGAACCTGCGCACGTACGCGGGGCCGGAGGGGCGATTCTGCCCGGCGGCGGTGTACGAATTCGTGAAGAACGACGACGGCAGCGATTGCCTCGTGATCAACGCGCAAAACTGCGTGCACTGCAAGACCTGCGACATCAAGGACCCGACGCAGAACATCGTGTGGGTCACGCCGGAAGGTGGTGGTGGGCCGAACTATGGAGCCATGTGACGCTTCGTGTTTCACCTCCATCAACATCCGCTCATTCGACTAGCTGCGGTACATGCGGGCTGAGAAATCGTGCCCCAATTTGCGAAGGAACATCAAATGGAATCTACGGTTGAATATCGCAACGTCCAGGCAAAGCTGGTCGACGGCCGAGCACTTGCCACTGCGATGAGGGCGAAATTCAGAGAGCGCGCCCAGTTTCTCGCTTCTCAAGGAATTGTCCCTGGTCTTGCCGTCATACTTGTGGGTGACGATCCTGCGTCGCAGGTCTATGTCAACAACAAGACCAAGGCGTGCAGTGAAAGCGGGATTCGTTCGATGATGCATCGCTTCGGGGCCGACTGCACAGAGGCGGACCTCCTCGATACCATTGCCTCGTTGAATGCAAACGCCATGGTCCACGGCATTCTCGTACAGTTGCCGTTACCTGTGGGCATCAACGTACGGCGGGTCATCGAGGCAATTGCCGTCGACAAGGATGTGGACGGCTTCCATCTGTATAACGTCGGAGCGCTCGTGGTCGGGGATTCAATCTTCCCACCCTGCACACCGTATGGGGTCCAGCTCCTACTGGATACGACGAACATCGACGTGAGCGGCAAAGATGTAGTAGTGGTGGGGGCAAGTAATATCGTCGGCAAGCCCATGGCACTCATGCTGCTTCAACGTGAAGCGACGGTGACTGTTTGCCATATCAAAACGCGCGACCTCAAGCGCCATACCCGCGAAGCAGACGTGCTTATCGTTGCTGCTGGCAAGCCAGGATTGATTACTGGTGATATGGTCAAGGACGGGGCCATCGTTATTGATGTCGGCATCAATCGCCTCGCGGACGGCAGTATCGTTGGCGATGTCGACTTTAGTTCGGTCAGCCGGCGTGCTAGCTGGATAACGCCCGTTCCAGGTGGAGTCGGACCGATGACGGTCACGATGCTTTTGGAAAACACGCTGCGCTCTGCCGAACGGTATGCGAAATTAGAGGCATTCCATCCTGACCAGCCGTTCTGGGAAGTACCGGCGAAATAGCATTGCACCATCGCGTGCCGAAACGAACGCAGCCATGAAGCGACTTGATACCAGACAGCTAGTCAAACGTGTCGGGGAATCCGGCGATGCGACCGCTGCGTTAGCGCTCTATGAGCACAGTATTGGATGTCGACACCGCCGAATCGCGCTTCTGAGATACCTCGATGCGAAGGATTTAGCGGCTCCACTCTCCCGAATGCATCACGAATACGCTGAGCAAGTCATCGCGACGCTCAGCGATGCTGAATTGCATTCAATTGTGCGGCAGGCCTCGTTGCGTAGTGCACACAGGAAGATGAGCACTCTTCCAAAGAATGGCTCATGACGCGACGCAACGCCGTCAATTCGCGATGCAATCTGCCGATCACCATATAGGTGGAAGTCTGCGGAGGTGAATCGATATCGCCCGATTGTGGGATATGCGCATAGGTTGCGTCTCCAGTCCCAGCTTAACCTGGCACCAAACGCTACAGCTAGTGGTGGTGTGCCGGTTATGGAAATGGGACATGATGTCGATGCACCGCGCCGAACAAAATGCAGGCATACGTCGCACCTTATGTTGCCTGAATCCGGAAATTGAAGTTAGTAGTCTGGCGTCATGCCGCTAACGAGTGAAAGATCTACATGATTTTCGATCGCCAACAACTGGAAGCTTTTGCTGCCGTCGTGGAGATGCGGCATTTCGGAGAAGCCGCTGGGGCGTTGAACGTCACGCGTGGTGCCGTGTCACAGCGACTCAAAGCACTGGAACAGTCACTCGGTTTGCCTCTATTGGTGCGCGAGGGAAACATCCCTACACCCGCAGGTGAGGCACTGCTTCGACATATCCGTGTGCTCAAGGTACTCGAGGCGGATACTTTGCAGCGCATCAAACCGATGGACGCACCGCGGCCTCGAATCGCCATCGCTGTGAATGCCGATTCGCTAGCAACGTGGTTCGAACCTGTCGCTTGGGAGATCGCCAAGGCGAATGTCGCCCTTGAACTCATGGTTGATGACCAGGATTACACACTTCCTCTACTGGCACGCGGTGAAGCGATGGGATGTGTTTCCACATCGAAAGATCCTCCTACGGGGTTTCTGGCCGAGTTTATCGGCGCGATGGAATATGAGTGTGTCGCAAATGAAGAATTTACTCGTGAATTCTTCCCGAAGGGATTGACCTTACACAGCGTGCTGGCGGCACCTGCAGTGCTGTTTAATCGGAAAGACGGGTTGCATGCACTGTTTCTTGAGCGATTGCTGGACTTTAAGGTGAGAGGTTATGCGACGCACTTTTTTCCATCTCCGTCAGCCCTACTGACTGCAATCGAATTCGGAGTAGGGTACGGGCTTGTGCCGTGTCTGCAGGCTCAAAAGCTCATCGATGCAGGAACGCTGATACCCTTGGTGCCTAGTCACAGAATCGCTGTCGAGCTCTATTGGCACCATTGGGAGGCAGCACCTTCGAATGCGGAGGTTATCAGCGATCTTGTGATCCGTCACGCGCGCCACACGCTAATTCAACCCTTCGACCATGTTCCGCCCGAACTCGACGATGACGGTGAGTCCACCGAGTGATTATCCCGATGAGCTTGGACGCGAGGGACCGCCTTGACACTTGACGAACCTGGACGCTGATCGCTGTTCCAGGCCGTAACGCTTCGAGCAACGCACAGGGCCACGCGAGCATAAGTGCCAGTGATTCAGGCAGATTGACTATATCGATCCATTGGATTAGAAAGCATGCCGTTGAGATACAGAACCCGGTGAACATCGATCGCTTTGCGGCCCGAAACGTGATATGACAGCCAATAAGTGTTAGTCCGAGCAGCGGACCGACTGCACCAAGGTAGATGATGTTCAGCGTGACCATCATGTCGATGATGCTTTGTCCGTGAGTAGCGACCAACGTCGCGGCGAGAACGGGTAATACCCGGCCCAGGGCGGACCGGCAATACGCACTTGGCCATAAGGTAGCAGTTGCGTCAGACATAGCGCGGAGAATCGAGCATGCAGCGCCTAGGGCGGTCACCACTAGTAGCGATACGACGACCGCTTGCGTGATGCCACCGGAATTCCCGAGCGCGCTGGTGAGCTCCGTAGGAATCACCTGAAGCGAATCCGGCAGCGCGTTCAAGTGCCACAGTTCGGCACTGGCGATAACCGTTGAAGCAGGAAGAAACCCCACGACAAAGACGACAATCGCGGCGATCAGACAACCAATGCGTGCGCCCGACGGCGTGCGCGCCTCAAGTGGGAATTGTTGATAGTCTGCGCCACAGATGACCAGTGCGACGACGGATAAGAAGGTCAGTCCAACATGATCGATTGGCTTGAGGTAAATCGACTGCGCAAAACTTTCCGGAGCCCGGATCCACATGGTCAGATGATGCACCTTGATCAGAGCGTAGACCAAGATCGCGTTGCATCCGCCCATGCAGATTGCGAATAGGCCAGAAAGCCACGAGAGGCGAAGGAACGAGAATCCGACCACAAGGCAATCGACGACCATGATTGAGGTCGTGCGTGGCACGCCAGGCATTGCTAGCAAGGCTGATGCACCGCGGATTTGCGCGCCCAATACGCCTGTCATCCAAATCAAGGAAAGAGAAGCAACTTGCTGACCGACAGTTGGACCATATGACGCGTCGAAATAGGTCCAAATGGACTGTCCCGTTTTCCAGAGGTGCGGTGCTGCGAAAGCCAGGACGAGGAGTCCGATCGCCGTGGCGACGGCGTACAGGCAGGCGGCCATACCCTGCCGAAGTGCGAGTTCCCCCGTCCCCAATAGAAAGCCGATTCCGCAACTGGTTGAGACGAGCAGGCTCGCGACGTGCCAGACGGATAGCGTTCGATTAGCCATGGCTTGCTCCCCAACCAAGCACGCTTGATGGAAAGCCGATCAGGTATGCCGGGCATACGACGGCGCGGTCGCTGAATTCGTCGAGACCCATCAGCTGCGTATGTAAGTTGGGCAACTGGTGATAAGGGATCGTCGGGAACAGATGGTGCGTCAGGTGGTAGCCGTTGTGATGCGGGTGGACCAGCGTCGATAGCAGGCCGTGATCAGGGATCTCTCGCGTGAAACCGAAGATACCTGATGGCTCGAGTCCGTAATGATCCGTCATCTCCCGGAAAGTGGTAATGGCGTGGAAGACGGTGATGCGCGAGCCGATCCAAAGCGCGACGAATAATACAGCTAAGTGTGGATTGGCCGCCGCCACTGACAGGCCGACCACTACCCACCATGCCAGAATCCCGAGTTGCTGGTAGCTTGTCAGGGTTCCATTCGAGAAATGGCCGATCAGCGAACCACGAAAGACTGAGAACTTCGAAAGGCAGCGCACGTAGACGTGATACCAGTTGTCTCCTTCGTGTGTGAGCGACGGCAACAAATCGGGGTCTCGTTGAGGGTCGCCCAGCCATGCATGATGGCGTGCGTGCAGATCTCGGTAGACCGGAAGGCTGTTCAGCAACGGTGCCGCGAGCAACAGATGTGCAAGATAATCATTGATGTGGCGGCGCGCGCTCAAATTGCCGTGACTGGCCTCATGGAGTAGATTGCCCAATGCACGCTGTCGATTTCCTATCATGACTAGCGCGATTGGCGTGATCGTCCAGCCAATGCGGTGCGTGGCCCAAACGGCGACGAAGATCGCTATCCAGTCGAAAGCGATGTCTCGAATGGAGCGCCACGTTCGTGGTTTTGGTCGCTCCCACGCAGGGATACGAGCCAACATGGCCTGCTTGATTGAGATCCGGTCGGCACGGATCGACGGAGATGTATCGCTTTGGTTCATTGCAGCTTCCCTCAGGCGGTGTGAACTCCCCGTGGTTCGAATTACTGGATGTATTTACTTTTCCGGATGCGATGACCTGAGCTTAGGAAACGAATTGACCTGCGGGTGAGGCGGTTAGGAAGGCTATCGGCCGATGAATTTTTCTATTCGCCACGAAACGCCAGCGTGTGGTGTAATTTGCAGAGAATGCGTCACTACCGATGGAGGAGATATTGAGCGAGAAAGACCTGGCGACGCTGTGTGCAACGATCGAGCCGGAGATGGCCCGGCCGGTCTATGTCTACTGTTCCTTTCCCGACTTCACGTTGCCGGCGGACTTATTGCCGTTATGTACTTTCCGGGAAGTCGAAGGATTGACCGCGGTGATCGATCTGCAGGATGCCGACCGTCATGCGCTGCCGTATACTTTTATGGCACGCCTCATCACCCTCAAGGTGCATTCGAGTCTCGACGCGGTGGGTTTTCTCGCTGTCGTTTCATCTCACCTGGCCGAAGCCGGAATTCCATGCAATGCGATCGCCGGTTATTACCACGATCATATTCTTGTCCCCGTCGATCGCGCGGATGAGGCGCTTGCCGTTCTCGATGGGATACGTCATTCAAGTGTGTGCTCGCACTGGGGATAGTGGCCGGAATCTGCCATGATTCAGTGAGTTTTATTGACAGGTGGATAGTTAACGTACCGGAAACGATGCTCGCCTTGCATCGAATGATTCTCCTTTCTAGATTGCCTCTGTAGGGTTATACATAAGAGCAATTGAGAATTGGGGAGTCGTTACCCTCTCGACAGACGCTCGAAGAGGAAGGGAGGGCATATGTGCCAGTCCGATAACGGTCATCCTGATACAGCCGATAGCGAGGACACAGCCGGGTCAGTCGATTACTGGCGAACGCGTTTCAGGGATGCCGAATCTGCAGTATCCCGCCTGTCGGCCCGTTTGCGTGGGCGCGATCAGCGGATCCTGCTGCTCGAGCGCGCACTTGCTCGCACGGTCGCCCTCCACCATGCACTCGAAGATAGCCTCGAGCAACGTCTGGAGCAGTGCACCGGGCAACTCGACGGCGTTCGTGAGCCGGAGAAGACGGGGAGGGAGCCAGCAGATCAGCCTGACAAGGGCGTGACGATCCGGCTGCCGCACCTGACCCGCACGCTCTCGCAACTCTTTGACGTGATGTGGGAGCATTGGGCGCAGTGGGATCCAGAGCGTCTGCCCAAGTCCTCTACCGTTGCTCGTGCAATTGATGTGAAGATGGGCCTCAAGGGGCAGGCCACCGGTGAAGCCTCACGCAGCGCGCAGACATTTGCGGCGGCGTTGCGTCCCGACGCCGTCAACGAGACAGATGGACGCCACCATTGACGATTGATTCCGACGGACGGTCCTGACGACATGACGGAATTGCCCGTCAATGCATCCTGTTGCTTGAATCGGATCTGTGCCGAGCAGATCCGGACAGAGCCAGGAGGACGGAAGTCATGTCGGATTCAATACGTGTGGTGGGCGCGATCTTGCGTCGTAAACAGGTCGAGCAGGTTGTCGGTCTGTCTCGTTCTACCATCTATCAGCGCATCAAGGACGGTACGTTTCCAAGGCCGGTATCGCTGGGCGGACGAATGGTCGGCTGGCGCACGTCGGATATCGAGCAGTTCCTGGTCGATCCGGCCGGATACCGAGTGTCGTCGAGCCCGTCCGACGGGGAGCGCAATGATGATTGATGCCCCCCGCGCTTCACTGGAATCCCGGCTGGATAACTGGGCAAACGCACCGCGTGGTCCACACGATCCGATTGACGCGGCGAAGATCGAGGAGGCATGGAGATGTCTCGAGCCTCGTCACAAGGAACTGCTTCGCATGGTATTTCTGTGGCATACCGGACGTGAGATTGTGTGTCGCCGCCTCAAGATTCCGCGCCATCCGCGCAGTCGTTTCGAGCTGGAACTCGCCTCGGCGAAGCAGGCTCTCGCCCGTCTGCTAGAGAAGGGGCGGGCGTAAAAAAGTTTCGGATCTTGCTGGATTGTCCCGGAAATTGACGGACGATGGAACGGAAATCTCGGCGATTTTGAGGCTTGCATCGCTACAAAATCGCGCCTACAGTGCAGTCAACAACTTGTTCCGGTCGACGAGCAAACGCACGACCGAGTACGCGTTAGCGGCCCCGATGTACCGACGTATGTGCGTTGGCGTGGTGGTCGCAATGCGAGCAAAGCCTGCGAACCTGATGGTTGCAGGCTTTTTTAATTTCTGGCGCTGATCCCCTTGAACCCGCGGCGTGCCTCCCCGGCCCCGCGGGTTCCATTTTCCGCGCACATCCGTTCCGGTATCTCGGTGCTTGATGGATCGGATCGACGGAAGGTGGGACATGAAGATGGATCGAGTCGTTCTCTGGTGTCGTGAACTGCGCGTGATGCGCAGTATTGCGCGGCGTTGGTCGATTGCGCTGGTACTACTCGCCGGCGCCTCAGTCTTCACACGGGGTGAGGCACATGCGGACGACTGGGGCTGCCAGGTCATGCTCTGTCTGCCCAACCCCGGCGGTCCCGAGCAGTACGGCGAGTGCGTGCCGCCGATCGAAAAACTGTGGCGCGCGCTGCGTCACGGCGATCCGTTTCCGACATGCGATTTCGGTGCAGGTGGCTCGCAGGGCACGTCCGTAACCAACACTTTCGCCAGCGGTGGCTATTGCCGCGAGGACTTGCTGTACTGGGGCGGTCCGGAGCAAAGCGAGCTGCTGTGCCGTGCAACCGGTGCAATCAACGTCGAGATCAACAACCAGCTCTATACCCGCGTCTGGTGGGACGTCGGCGGACATGGGCCAACGATCACCGAATTCTACGGCGCAGGCGGCACGCCGGTGCCCTATGATCCGGCGCGGTCGGCAGCGCTTTTGCTGCGGCGTATGGAACAGCAGGCCGATCGCTTTGGTGGGGGGAATTGATCATGCCCCTCGACTTCATGACGCTCGCGCAGCAATGTGCACCGCAGATCGCTCCGATCACCATGGCAGCGATCGTGCGCACCGAGTCTGGGTTCAATCCCTATGCGATCGGCGTGGTGCATGGTCGGCTGCGGCGGCAACCATCGAGTGTCGCCGAAGCGATGGCAACGATGCGCGCGTTGGACGCGAGTGGCTGGAACTTCAGCGTCGGACTCGCACAGGTGAATCGCGCGAACTGGTCGGCCTATGGCCTGACCACTGAGAACGCATGCGAGCCGTGCCGCAATCTGGCGGCGGGCGCCGCGATCCTGCAAGGCTGCTTCACTGCGGCCCGGAACAGGCGGTTCCATGCAGAGGCCGATTCTCAGGCTGATGCGCAGACTGCGCTGCGCGCGAGCCTGTCTTGCTATGCGAGCGGCAACTTCTCGACCGGCTACCGGACGGGGTACGTACAGCGCGTCGTGGACAACGCGGCGGCATGGTCGCCATCGGCACCGACTGTGCCGGCGATCACACCCATCCCGGTCGTGCCGATCGATTCCGCGACATTGACTCGCTCACCGCGCTTCAGATATGTGATTCGACAGCCATTACGACAGGATGGTGATGGCGTGACTGCCACATCACCAACCACGGAGCAGCAGCGCGAACAGGAAAGTAGTGCAGTGGTGTTCTAACTAACCGTTTTGACCAAAGCAGATAGCGATCGATCGAACTGGAGAAGATCATGTATTTAGGATTACATTTTAAATCGTGGAAATTCGATGTATGGGCGACGCGACTTCTGTTCGACCGAAAGGCGGCGCGGGCAATCGCTATCTCCGCTTCGACCCTGATGTTCGCGACCTCGGCATGGGCGCAGCTCTCCCAGGTCAATACGCTGCTGAACACGATCCAGACGACGCTGCTTGGCGTAGGCGGCGTCATTTGCTCGATCTCGATCATCTGGGCGGGTTTCCGGATGATGTTCCAGCACGCGCGCTTCGGCGATATCGCGAATGTCTTTATCGGCGGGCTCTTCGTCGGCTGTGCGACGGTGATCGCCGGGATGTTAATCCCGACGAGCTGATTTCGAGAGCCGAATCATGAACTCGCTCAAGGATACCGTCTTCAAGGGCTGCACCCGTCCCGCGATGCTGTGGGGTGTACCGCTCGTGCCGTTCCTGATGATCGGCGGCGGCATGCTGATTCCGGCCGTCTGGGCGCTGCTCGCGAGTCCTCCGGTAGGCGTCGCCATCCTCGTTCTAATGATTCCGGTATTCGTCGCGATGCGCGTGATTACGCGACACGACGACCAGCGCCTCGCGCAGTATGCGTTGCGCCTTCGCATGAGGCTGCGTCAGCGAAACCGCCGGTTTTGGGGCGCGCACGCCTACGTGTCGGTCTGCCTGAAGAGGAGGGCGTGAGATGCCGGCCGAACCGCAACTTGTGTCCGTCGCGAACCGGGAGGTGCCGCTTGCGAGCTATATCCCGTACTCGGCGCACGTGACCGACCACGTCATCAAGACACGCGAAGGCGACTACCTGCAGATCTGGAAGGTCGCCGGCATTGCATTCGAGGCAGCAGATCCCGCCGACATCCTCGCGCGGCATGATGGGTTCAACCAGTTCGTGCGCGGGCTCGCGGGCGGGCATGTGGCGCTTTGGTCGCATCGCCTGCGCCGGCGCGTATCGGATCACTTCTCGACGCAGTACCGCAACCGCTTCTGCGAGGAGCTAGCCACCCGCTATTACGCGAGTTTTTCCGGCTACCGGATGATGGCCAACGAGCTGTACCTCACGATGGTCTACCGGCCAAACCGCACCCGGCTGGGGCGCGTCTTTAGCCGCGCTGCACGCCGCACGCGCGACGACATTCGGCGCGACCAGCTCGACGCGCTGAAGGTGATGGCGGAGCTTGCTGCCCAGGTTGAATCGAGTCTCAAACCCTACGATCCGGTCGAGCTTGGCGTCTATACCCGGCAAAGTCCATTTATCCCGACACCGCGCCGCTATTCGTCGGCACTGGAACTGCTCGGCTATTTGGTCAATGCGGTCTGGGAGCGCGAACCGGTGCCTGCTGGCCCGATTCGAGAGGCACTGCCGACCTCGCGCCTCTTCGTCGGGGCCGAGAAGGTCGAGATTCGCATGCCGGCGGCGACCCGCTTCGCCGCGATGCTCGACCTCAAGGATTATCCGGAAGACACCGAGCCGGGCATGCTCAACGGCCTGCTGTATGGCAACTTCGAGTATATCGAGACGCAGAGCTTCACGATCCTCGACAAGCCCACGGCAAAGCAGGCGCTGGAGCGGCAGCGCAACCAGCTCATAGCGGGCGAGGATGTCGCCGTGTCCCAGGTCGAGGCGATCGACCGGGCGCTCGATGACCTGATCAATGGCGATTTCGTCCTCGGCGAATACCACTATTCGCTGGCCGTGCTCGGGGATACGCTGGACGAGGTGTCCCGAAGCATCGCGAAGGCCCGCACCCACCTGGCCGATGCCGGCTTCCAGGCAGCGCTGATCGATCTCGTTGCCGATGCAGCCTGGTTCGCGCAGCTACCGGGTAACTGGCGCTACCGGCCGCGCGAAGCCAAGCTCACGTCCCGCAACTTCTGCGGCCTGTCAAGCCTGCACAACTTCGCAACCGGCAAGCGCGACGGCAATCCATGGGGCGAGGCGATCACGATCGTCAAGACACCCAGCGGCCAGCCGCTCTATCTGAACTTCCACGCGACGCCGGACAAGCAGGACTCGCTCGACGAGAAGGCGCTCGCCAATACCCAGATCATCGGCCGGGCCGGCGCGGGCAAGACGGTCCTCGAACTGTTCCTGCTGGCGATGGCGACGAAGTATGGCATCACGGCTGTGCTGTTCGACAAGGATCGCGGCACGGAGATCGCGATCCGTGCGATGGGCGGCACCTATACCGTGTTCCGCCGCGGCGAGCCAACCGGGCTGAATCCGTTCCAGATGGCACCGGGCGAGCTCGTGATCGACTTCTGGGAGCGGCTCGTGCGCAAACTCGTCGACATCGGTGAGCCGCTGTCCGCGAAGGACGAGCTCGACATCTCGCGCGCCGTGCGCGAGGTCGCGCGCATGGACAAGCCCTTGCGTCGCCTGTCGATGGTACGGCAGCTCCTGCCGAATGTGGGCGAGAACAGCCTGCATGCGCGGCTTGCCAAATGGTGCGCGGGAGGGCGGCTCGGCTGGGTGCTCGACAACCCGGCCGACCATATCGATCTGGCGCACTCGAACCTCTTCGGTTTCGACGATACCGAACTGCTGGACGATACCGAAGTGTCGACGCCGGTCACGATGTACCTGCTGCATCGGACCGAGAACCTGATCGACGGGCGGCGTTTCATCTATGTGATGACCGAATTCTGGAAGCGCCTGGGCGATCCGGTCTTCACGGATTTTGCGAAAAACAAGCAGAAGACGATCCGCAAGCAGAACGGGCTCGGGATTTTCGATACCCAGTCACCGGCGGATGTGCTGCGCAGTGACATCGCGAGTGCGCTGATCGAGCAGAGCGCCACGTTCTTCTTCCTGCCGAATCCGCGTGCCGACTACGACGATTATGTGCATGGCTTCAAGCTGACCGAGGCCGAATTCAACATCGTGCGAAACCTCGGCGAGAACAGCCGCCTGTTCCTCGTCAAGCAGGGCCATCGCTCGGCCATCGGCCGGCTCGATCTCGCGAGTCTTGGCGACGTGCTCGACGTGCTGTCCGGCACGACCGACAACGTGGAACTGCTCGACACGATCCGCGCGCAGGTCGGCGATGCCCCGCGAGACTGGTTGCCCGTCTTCCATGAGCAACTGGCGAAGCGGCGGGCGGCCCAGGTCAGTGTGCGCCCGTCTCCATTGCCGGGCTCGGGAGGTGCGCGATGAGCGGCCTCTTTACCGCCGTGGGCGGCACGCTCGAGAACGGCATGTCGACCTACGTCACGAACGTGTCGTCGGCGCTTTCCGGCGCGCTCGCGCCTGTCGTCACCACGGCCGTCACGATCTGGGTGATGGCCTACGGTCTCGCGGTGGTGCGTGGCGAAGCGCACGAGGCGGTGCCGGCTTTTGCCTGGCGAGGGCTGAAGGTGGCGATCACGCTGGCATTCGCGCTGAGCGCTGGGATCTACCAGCAGCAGGTCGTGACCGCTGTCGATGGTGCGACGTCGGGGCTCGCCCAGACGATTCAGAACGCGGCGAACACGACGGGTGGTGGCAATCCAGGGTGCGGCGCGGTCAACGGCGGCAGCGTAACGGGACAGGGCACCGCGACCAGCATCTACCAGACGCTCGACTGCTACGACCAGCAGATCGATCTCGTGATGGACGCCTACTTCGACAAGGCGACGCACGAGGGAATCAGCCCGAGCGGCGTGGCCGCCGCCATTGGCGATTTCCTGTGCGGCCTGATCGCCGCGCTCGGCGGCTCGATCTTCCTGATTGTCCTGGCCTTCGAGGTCGTGATGGCGCGCATGCTGCTCGATCTCGTGCTCGGGCTCGGCCCGATCTTCATTGCCTGCGCGGCGTTCGCGCCGACCGCGCGCTTTTTCGAGGCGTGGACCGCGAAGGTCGTCAATTACGCGTTGCTGCAGGTTCTTGTTGCCGCCTTCCTCGGCATGGCGCTCACGGCATTTTCGGCCGATCTCACTTCGTTTCATGCGACGGGCAGTCCACCCCGTGCCGATGCGTCGGCCCTGGTGCAAGCCATTTCTGCCTCTCTTGACGATGCTGCTGCGGCGGCTGCCGCGATTGGCCTCTTTGCGACCGGCGCGTTCCTCGCGATGGTCGGCTGGCAACTGCCGTCCGTTGCGGCGGGCCTGTCTGGCGGCGCAACCCTGTCGGGCTTCGGGGCGTTTGTGGCCGGCATGGCGTCGCGAAGCCTCGTAACGGCGATCGGACGGGCGTTCAGCCGCAACGGACGAGGGCCACGGCCCGGTGGCGAGATTCACGACCGGACGGGTTCAGGTGGTGGATCGGGCGGCGCTACGGCGCCGGCTTACCAGCGCGCCGCACGCGCGAATCTGGGCCAGCAGGGCAGTTGAAGAGGAGGTGGTGGCCATGAACGGACGAAGCAGATGGATGAGTGCCGCACTTGTGTGGGCGGCATGGTGCGCCGGAGCTCAGGCACAGGGTATCCCGGTCTATGACGCGCAGAACGTGCTGCAGGCCATTGCCACGGTTGGCCAGCTCAAGCAGGAAGTGCAGCAGGAAATCCAGATCTACCAGTCGACGGTGGGCACGCGTGGCTTCGGCACGCTTCTGAGTAATCCGGTCGTCGCCAATTCGCTGCCGTCAAACTGGCAGAGCGTCTATACGGCGGTCCAGAACGGCGGCTATGCGGGCCTGACGGGCAGCGCGCAGGCGTTGCGCTCAACGAGCCAGATCTACAACTGTGAGGACCAGACTGGGATCAACCAGCAGGTGTGTCAGCGCGCGCTCAACAAGCCGTATCAGGACAAGGCGTTCGGCCTGCAGGCGTACCAGACCGAGCTGCAGGAACTGAACCAGATCCAGAGCCTGATGCAGCAGATCGACGTGACTCAGGATCCGAAGGGCGTCGCGGAGTTGCAGGCGCGTATCCAGACCGAAACCGCGGCGGTCGGCAACGAGATGACCAAGCTGCAGCTTTTCCGGATGCTGGCTGACGCCGAGGACAAGCTCGTCGCCGAGCAACTGAGCGAATTGGTGCTGAGCCGGGCGGGCAAGACCAACCGGCTGCAGGACCAGATGGTTCCGGCGGTGTTCGGAAACTGAGGAGATCACCATGTCCATGCTGACCTCCCTGACGCTGGCCGGGTGCCTCACCTGGAGCCTGGCCGCCTGCAGCAGCGGGCCGCCGAAGCCCGTGTTGCCGGACGGCCTGCATCGTGTGCCGGTCAACCGCGTGCCGCCTGTGCCTCATGTGCCGGCTGCTCCGGACCAGCCCGCTTCTCCGGATGCCGGAGAGCGGTTATGAGCGCGTCGCACGATTATGGCCGCGTGCTCGACATCGAGGCGTCGCTGACCCACCTGCAGGAGCGCTCTGAACGGCGCGCGTGGCATGTCGCCTACGCGGCGATTGGCGTCGCCGTGCTCAGCACCACGGCGCTTGCGGTGATGGTGCCGTTCTATCGCGTGGTGCCGTTGCCCATTGAGGTTGATCGTCTGACTGGCGAATCCCAGGTGATTGACGTGCTCGACGCGCGCCATGTGCATACGAAGGAGATCCAGGACAAACACTGGGTCGAGACCTACGTGCGCGCACGCGAGCGCTACGACTGGGGGCTGCTGCAGATGGACTACGACAGTGTGCTCGCCATGAGCGATGACGTCGTCGCACGCGATTACCGCGGCATCTATAGCGGTTCCGATGCGCTCGACCGACAGTTGGGACCCGGTGTCGAGCGGCGCATCCGGATTCTTTCGGTCACGCTGCCGCCCGACGAACCCGGTCATGCGGTCGTGCATGTCGGGCGTACGTCGTTCAGGAACGGCGAGGCCCATGCCGAGCCCACACAGCGTTTCGTGATCACGCTGGCCTATACCTACCGGCCACCCGTGTTCACGCGTGAAAGCGTGGCCATTGCCAATCCATTCGGCTTCAAGGTCACGGCCTATAGCCGTGACGCGGAATATACGCCGCCGGCGTCCGCCGCGGCTGAGGGAGGCACGCCATGAAAACGCTTCCCTTTGGTATCGCGCTGGCGAGCCTGCTGTTCTCGGGTATGGCTCACGCGTCCGATCTGCCCGGATGGAACGACGACTCACGCGTTCGCCAGGTGATCTATCGCGCGGACGAGGTGGTGCGCATCGAGGCTCAGCGCGGCTTTGCCACGCACATCGCGCTCGATCCGCACGAGCACATCCAGGTCGTCGCGCCCGGAGACCGGGACGGCTGGCAGGTGGTCGCGAACAAGGGCGATCACGACGTGTACCTGAAGCCGCAACTCGCCGCGCACGACTCGAACCTCGAGATTCGCACCGACCGGCGCAGCTACAGCTTCGATCTGGTGGTGCTCCCGCTCAAGTCGAAGTTCGGCAACGACCGTGTGATGTACCGCGTGTCCTTCGTTTATCCGGTTGAGCTGGAGAAGCAGGCTCATGGGGAGTCGGATGCGGTGCTGGTCGCGAAGCGCCTTGCGCAGCCGCCGGCCGTGCGTAACGCGCGGTATTCGATGCAGGTCATGCCGAACTCCGACGACATCGCGCCGATTGCGGCATGGGACGACGGCCGCTTTACCTACCTGCACATCCCGAACAATCGACGCATGCCGGCGATTTTCCGGGTAGCCGACGACGGCACGGAAAGCGTGGTCGACAAGCACATCGAAGGCGACACGATCGTCGTGCACGAGGTCGCGAAACGTTTCGTGCTGCGGCTCGCGGGCGAGGTCGTTGGAATCTGGAACGACGCTTATGACATGGGCGGCGTGCCGCCCCATGACGGCACGACGGTCAACGGGGTGAAGCGCGTTCTGCGGAGCCACGGCGATGAATGACGATACCCCACGCAATGTGATCGAGCCGGACGATGCTTCCGGCTCGCAGGCTGGACGTGGCCAAAACGAGGGGGCGTCGGGTGCTTCTGCGGATCGCGGTATGCCGGCGCTGGGCCAATACCGCGGCGCCCGTCCGTGCGCTTGGTGGGTGACGCCGGTTGTGATCGTGTTGGTCATCGGTGCCGGTGCAGTCTGGACCGTGCATGGTTTCCTCGCGCGCCACGATGCTGAGGCGAAGGCGCGGCGCGATTCGGTAGCCGATACGTCTGCCCAAGGCCGCGTGTTCAAGGATCTGCCTGCGTCGGCGGCTGGTAGTCCGGCCTCGGCCCCGGTACCCACGAGCGCGGTTGCAGCTCATTCCACGCCGGCGTCGGGTACGGCTGCTGCTGCATCTGCTCGCACCATGCATGCCGTGGCGTCTCGCAGCTATTACGACGCACCATTGCTGGCGACCGGCAACGGGTCAGAACTTGCGGGTGGATCGCCAGGCACCCTGGAGGCGGTGGGGATTGCAGGTGCGGCTTCATCGGATGCAGCCGCCGTGAGCCGTGGTGCGGGGGCTTCAGCCCAAGGGCCGGGGCAGGCGGGCGGCGCGCTCGCCCAGGCGCTGACGCCGACCGTCACGCCGCGCGTGCAGGCCGGGACGCTGGGCAACCGGAGTTTGGTGCTCGCGCTGGGTGCCAAGATCGACTGCGTGGGCGATACGGCCTTCGATTCGACCGAGGCCGGTATCTCGACCTGCACGGTGACGAAGAACGTGTATTCCGACGATGGCAGCGTCTTGCTGATTGAACGTGGTTCGCAGATCAACAGCCAGTATCGCTCGAACTTGTCGCCGGGCCAGAAGCGGGTGTTCGTGCTGTCGGCCCGTATCAAGACGCCTCTCGGCGTCACGGTCGAGATCGACTCCCCCGCGGCCGATGCGCTCGGCCGTATGGGCATCGACGGCTACGTGGACAACCACTGGCCCCAGCGCATCGGCGCGGCGATGCTGCTTGGCATTACCGAGGACGCGATCGGCTACCTGTCGACACGCGGCGGTAACACCAACGGATCGGTGGTGTTCCAGAGCACGCAGCAGCAGGGCAACGACATGGCCACGCGCGTCCTCGACAGCACGATCAATATCCCGCCGACGCTGACGCAAAACCAGGGCGCGGAGTTCACGATTGTGATTGCGCGTGATCTGGACTTCGGATCGGTGTATGCGCTGCAGCCGGAGAGCACGCGATGACGCCTCATGCGCACCTGTCGGATGCCTCCCGCGACCCGGTGCTGGCCCGGCTGCCCGACGACGCGTCGGTACGCGAACTGATGCGACCGTTCGCGCCGCTGCTTGACGATCCCGGCGTGACGGAACTGGTGATCAACCGACCGCAGCGCGTTCTGACCGAGAACTCGCTCGGTTGGCACGGCCACGATTGCGGTGATCTCGATTTCGACCGGCTCATGTCATTCGCCGTAGCGGTGGCTACGCTGACCAACCAGGAAGTATCGGCACAGCATCCGATTCTGTCGGCGTTGCTGCCGGGGGATGCGCGCATCCAGATCGTGGTGCCGCCGGTCGTGCCGTCGCGAACGGTGTCGGTGACGATCCGCCGCCCCTCCGCACGCGAGAAGACCCTCGATGCATACCGTGACGAGGGGCTGTTCGACGACACGGTATGGCACCGTCCGGATGGGCTCGATTCAGCCTTACCCACGTTGCGAACCGAAAACCGCAAGCTTATCCGATGCCTGGAAGAGCGCGACTGGGGCGCGTTCTTCGACGGCGCGGTCACGGGCCGGCTCAACATTGCGGTCGTCGGCAATACGGGGTCTGGCAAGACCAGTTTCATGAAGACCCTCTGTCGCTCAATTCCGGCCACGGAGCGGATCGTGACGATCGAGGACGTCCGCGAACTGTTTATCCGGCATATCGAGAACTGCGTGCACCTGCTGTACAGCAAGGGCGGGCACGGCCAGGCGCGCGTGACACCCGCTGATCTGATCGCGAGCACGATGCGCATGCGTCCGGATCGTGTTCTGCTGGCCGAGCTGCGCGGTGCCGAAGCTTACGACTTTCTGAAGCTCCTGACGACCGGGCACGCGGGTTCAATTACGAGCTACCACGCGCCCAACGCGACCGTCGCAATCGAACGTTTCGCGCTGATGGCGAAGGAGCATCCCGAGGCCGCTGCCTGGGACGATGCCGCGCTCAAGCGGCTGCTGTTTCTGACCATCGATGTCGTCGCGCACATGGACGCGCGCCCGGTCTTCAACGCAGCGGGCGAGCAGACCGGCAAGCACTGGGGCATGACGGAAGTCTGGTTCGATCCGGTGCGCAAGGCGCGCACCGCGTTCGTGTAGGGAGCGGCCATGAATCATCCGTCTTCTCCTTTGCTTCAGCATACTCGGACGGCCGCAGTGACGTTGGCCATGCTGGCTTGCCTCATTGGTGGACTGGCAGCGTCGCTCTGGCTCGCGTCGCTCTTCCTGTATGCAAGCCTGCAGATCAATCCGCTGCACGCGGGACTGTGGGGTTGGCTCGATGCTGCGCTGGCGTGGCGAAACGGCGTGATTCCGAACGTCGGTCGCAAGCTCGCGGCGGCGGCGCTCTTTGGCGTGCTCCTGTCCTTTGGTGGCCCGGTCTTTGGCTTGCACGCGCTATGGTCGAGCTCGAACCGACGCCGCCTCTATGGCAGCGCGCGCTTTGCGAGCGAGTCGGAAATCCGTCAGGCGGGGTTGCTATGACGATGAGCACGCACCTCGATACCCCACCCGCAATTGTCGTAGGCGTATGGCGCGGGCGCTACCTGCGCTTTGCCGGTCAGCAGTTCGTGCTGCTCGCGGCGCCCGCCCGCTCGGGCAAGGGTGTCGGCATCGTGATTCCGAATCTGCTCAGTTTTCCTGATTCGGTCGTGGTGCTGGACATCAAGCAGGAGAATTTCGCTGCAACGGCCGGCTTCCGGCGCGCGCACGGGCAGGATGTGTATCTGTTCAATCCGTTTGCCGAAGACGGCCGCACGCATCGCTACAACCCGCTGTCGGCAATCTCGGACGGCCTGTTTCGGGTGGGCGAGATCCTTGCGATCGGCTACGCCCTTTATCCGCCGGGCGGTCACGACGATTTCTGGAAGGACCAGGCGAGAAACCTGTTCCTCGGCATCGTGCTCCTGCTGTGCGAATGGCGTGACGCGCGCCGGGCCGGTAAGGGAACGTCGATTCCCGACTTCCCGATCACGATGGGCGAAGTGCTGCGACAATCGTCGGGTAACGGCATGCCGGTCAAGACCTACCTGCAGCGTGCATTGATACAGCATCGTGACTTGCTGACCGGGCCATGCGTCGATGCACTGAATCGCTTTCTGTCGAACGACGACAAGGTGCTGGCGAGTGTGCTGGCGACCTTCAACGCGCCGCTCACGATCTGGGCCAATCCGATTGTCGATGCGGCGACGAGCGCGAACGATTTCGACCTGCGTGATGTGCGCCGCCGACGCATGTCTATTTATATCGGCATCACGCCCGACCATCTGTCGGAGGCGGCGCTGCTTGTCAATCTAATGTTCTCGCAGCTCGTCAACCTGAATACGAAGCAGTTGCCGGAAGCCGATCCCGCGCTGAAATTCCAGTGCCTCGTGCTGCTCGACGAGATGACTTCGATCGGGAAGATCCAGATCATCGCACGCGCGGTTGCCTATATGGCGGGCTACAACCTGCGCTTGCTGTCGATCGTCCAGTCGATCGCGCAACTTGAATCCGTATACGGGCGAGCCGATGCGCGCACCTTCATCACGAACCACGCGATGCAGATTCTTTATGCGCCGCGCGAGCAGAAAGATGCAAACGAGTATTCGGAAATGCTCGGCACGTTCACCGACCAGTCGCGCAGCGTGAGCCGCCCGAATACGTTCTTCGGCGGCCGCGGTGGATCGAGCGAAAGCGTGTCGGAGCAGCGTCGGCCGTTGCTGTTGCCGCAGGAACTCAAGGAACTCGGTCGCGACAAGGAAATCATCGTGCTCGAAAACACCAAGCCAATCATGGCCGACAAGATCTGCTACTGGCGCGATCCCGAGTTTGCGTCGCGTGTAGTAGCAGCACCATCCGTACCGTCCATGAACCTGGCCCACTTCAGTGCGGTGGCCGAGCGTCGGCTTCGCGATCTGCATCCCGACGAGATCGATCCGGACGGTGCGGGGCTGATCCATCTGCCGCCCGAGTACCTGGAAGTGTTGCAGGCGTGGGATCCACGTTACCTGCCGCCGAACCTTGCCGACATCAGCGAGGAGGAGGCCGTGACCTACGTGGAACGGCATTTCATGCTGCTGGGGGTGCCAGCCAGCAAGGTTGTGCAGGCAAGGCGCCACATGCGCGTGGACGATCTTGACGTGGCGGAACTCGATTTCGTTGAGCCGGCTCGGCGTGCAGCCGCAAGCGGCCCGCGAGGGATGGGAGTCCTGCAATGACGACATCCAATGTGGGTGATGCGGACCGTGCGCGTGCCGCGCTTGCAGTGATTCCGGCCGATGACTACGAGACCTGGGTTGATATGGCGTTTGCGCTCAAGCACGGATTCGGCGATGAGGGTTTTGAAATTTGGGATGCATGGAGCCGAACGGCTGCCAACTATAACGAGCGTGCAGCCCGGACCACGTGGCGCTCAGCCAGCGCGTCGGGCGGCAAGACGCTTGCCACGCTGTTCTGGCATGCGCGCCAGCATGGCTTCGATCTGAAGCGAACGAATTATCCGGACCGCATGACCGCCGTACTCGCACCGTCTCCTGAGGTACTGGCGCAGCGGGAGCGCGAGGAAGCGCAACGGCAGGCACGGCATGCGGCTGTTGCCCGCGAGGCCACGTCGATCTGGCAGTGGGCGAGGCCAGTCGGGCCAGAGCATCCGTATCTAGTGCGCAAGCACCTTGAGCCGATGGACACGCTGCGCGAGCTGGATGCGCTGGAGCTGCGCGCGCTGCTCGGCTATTCGCCGGCCGGCGAGGAAGAACCGCTGACGGGGCGCGTGCTGATCGTGCCCGTCTGGAACGGACCGATCTGGACACTGGAGCTGATCGACGAACACGGGCGGAAATCGTCACTGGCCGGCGGCGTGAAGAAGGGCGGCTACTGGATGACGGCGCCGACGCTGGTTCCGGCCAACGCATCTTCACTGATCCTGATCGCTGAAGGCATGGCGACGGCATTGTCCGCTTCACGCGCGACGGACTGGTTCGCGGTGGCGGCGCTCTCGAGCGGGAATCTGGGGCAGGTGGCGCAGAGCCTGCGTGAACGGTATCCCGATGCGGATCTGATCGTGCTGGGCGAACTGGGCAGTGGCGAGGCGCCGGCCCGGCGGGCCGCGGAAGACGCGAAGGCGCATCTGGCTTGGCCACGGTTTGCCGCAGATGCGCGCATCCACGACAAGGTGCCGAACGATTTCAGCGATATGGCGGTGTTGTCGGGCTTTGATGCCGTCGGCGAACACCTGCGCGCTGTGGCCCGTTCGGTTGTGAAGGCGGGTGGTCAACCGGATGTCTCCACCGTATCCGGCATGACTGTGGTTGAGGTGGATCAGCGTGAGGAGGACGGAAAAATGGGCAACGTCAAGGAAAGGCTGCTGGCCGACGAGGAAGGCCCACCGCGTCGCCGATCCTCGAAGCGCAGTGCGCCGAAACAGGCCGTGCCAGATGTGCCGACAACGGACGGCGCATCCGGCTCGGCACCGCCATCGGTGGATCCTCCTCCCAGTGCAACGTCGGCTGCGGCCCCTCCGGTTACCGATCCTCCGCGGTTTGCGTCGTCGCGCCCGCCGGTCGGCGAGCCGTTGTTTGGCGTGGGTGATGTTCCCAACGAGGTCAGGGCGCTGGCGGAACACCGGTTCGGATCTCCGCTCAGGATGGGGACGCCGCGCGAGAACGGCGGGCCGTATCGCGGTGAGGTATTCAACACGGAGCATTACCTGATCCAGGAAGTCGCGACGCGCAGTGTCGTATTTCACCGCAAGGATCAGATGACATTTGTGTCCGAGCGCCTGAAACGGATGGACGAAAATGCGCGGCTGAACGGTTCCGAGTTGCAGGTGGGTTACGACGGTGCCCAAGCGAAGGTCTATCCGTGGGATCGTGCGCGGGAGCTGCTGGAACGCGCAGTGGGCTCCCTGAAGAAGTCCGCCCGCGAGCTGAATTACAGCCCGAATTTGGAGGGGATGCTCGATCAGTTGCAGGCGAGATCCTGGACACGTATCCGGGAGGCGCGGGCGGCCGCGCTTGAAAAATCGAGGGAACAGGATGCGTCCCGCGAAGCAGGTTCGACGCCTGACCGATAAGGCGCGGCAGCGTAGTGCTCAAGTGCAACGCCGATCTTGAGGATGTGAGGTGGTGACATGGTTCAGACAACTTCCGCTCACGAGGCCGATCCGGTCATCAACGTGATCGAACAGGATGTACCGGGCAACAGTGGCAGCCCAGCGCCGTCGGACGATCGTCGGGACGCGCTGGACTCGGCTGCGATGGACGCCGTATCCGCTCGTCGCCGGCGCGAATTCGATGCTGCCCGTACAAGATTGCGCGATCAGGCGATCCGTGACGATGCGGTCACGCCGCAACAGGTCGATACCCGATCACCGGTCGGGATGACGGCCGAGTTGGATCGAGGCCGTGCGCCGCTCGACCAGCCGCCCGAACGCGTGCGCAAGCGCTACCTGCGCGCCGGCAATCAGTATTTCCTGAAGGATGCCCCGTATCAGCTTGCGTTCGAGGATCTGGGGCCGTATCTCGTCACCGAGCACAACCGGCCGGACGTGGTCGAGTCGATGATCGACATGGTCCGTGCGAAATCGTGGCGGCGCGTTCGCGTGTCGGGTCACGAGGCATTCCGCAGCGAGGCGTGGCTGCAGGGCACGCTGCTCGGCATCGATGTGAGCGGCTACGAGCCGAAAGCGGCGGACCTGGCTCGTCTTGCGGATGCCCGACAGGCGCGGCAGGACAATCGCATCGAGGTGGCGGCGGAGGTCGATGCGACGGCTGCCGCAGGCGCGCAGGGTCGCGCGGATGATCGGGCCGTGGCTTCGTCCGCGCTGCAGGTTGACCCAGGCGCGGCCGTCAACGGAGCCTCACCATCCTCGTCAGTCCATGCACCCGCATCGGAACCGCCTATCCCGGAAGCGAACCGGAACGCAGCAAACGACGACGCCGACGCCCCTCGGCGATACGCCGGCGAACTGCGTGAGCACGGTGGCGCTCCGTACCAGCACAATCCCGCGCGCAGCGACTCGTACTACGTGGTGTTTCGCGACGAGGCGGGAACCGATCAGGTGGTGTGGGGCGTGGATCTCGAGCGTGCAGTGAGGGAGGCGAATGCGGAGATCGGGCAGCAGGTGACGCTCGAAAACCTGGGCAAGCGCTTCGTCACCGTGCGGGCGCCGATCCTCGATGATGAAGGCAGGGTGATCGGCGAAGAGGAGAAAGACGTTTATCGCAATACCTGGCAGGTGGAGGTCGTGCAGCGGGACCGGATAACCTCCGTCTCGCCGCCACAATCCGACAGTCCGGTCGGTAGCGAGAATCGATCCGTCGATTCACATGCTGAGCCTGTTACCGCGCAGGCGCCGCATCGCCGTCGTGACATGCAATATTCGGAAAGCGAACGGGCATTGCATCTGGCCGTGCTGACGGCAGCCATGCGCGAGCAGGGTTTCAGCGAGCGTTCCGTTGCCCGCGTGCAGCAGCGTGCTGAACGCATGCTGGTTTCGTTCCAGAGCGAGGGCATTCCGGTCCCGACACCGAAGGTATTCGATCCGAACGCACCGTCGGGCCGGGATCGTCGTAAGCGTCCCGCTCCAGAACGCACGCCTGCCCGGGAGATCGACCGGACGCCACCTGAACCGTCACCCCCGTCACCGACTCGTTGAGGTGAATCGTGGTCGTGCGCGAGCGTTTGTGCGTTGAACTCGGGCCCGTCCGGTTGCGCTGGGACGACTGGTGCGCATGCCGCGGTTTGACGGCGGGCGAGGGCGTGCGCCAGTTGATCGCAATCGCCATCCGCGACGATGCGGACGGGGAATCCAGCGCGATCATGCCGGGCCTGCCCCGGCTGGTCGTCGGGGAGCCGCGCAGTCGAATCGAAATCCGGCTGACCGTTGCGGAACTGAGCGCGGTCGAACAGCGCGCGACTGCGTCGGGTCTGAGTAGTAATCGCTGGATCGTGTCGCTAGTTCGTGCGCAATTGACGCGGGAGCCTCAGTTGGGCGAGCACGAATTGCGTGCGTTGTCTGTATCCAGTCAGCAGCTGGCCGGGATCAGCCGCTTGTTGGGCCAACTTGCGCGCGCCAGCGGGACAGAGCTCGCGTGTCGGGACCTGACGTCTGAATGGGCAGATATGCGAAAACACATTGATGACCACCTGCGTGCGACTGTGGCCGTCATTCGCACAAACCTCGATCGATGGAGCCGCTGACATGCCTTACCCAAAAATCTACATTGACGCGATGCTCGTGAATTGGGGCGATCGGTTATTTCAGGAGCCGTTGCTGCATGCGCGCGCATCGCGGCTTTCCCGTGCCGGTATTCGGGACGACGCCGCCCGCATGCGTGCCCAGGTCGCTCGCACGCTCAGGCGCACCCCGGAGGTCATGGTCAAGATCACCAACAAGGCGGCCAGCGCGCAGGGCATGGGTGCAGTGTGTCGGCATCTGCGCTACATTTCCCGTAACGGCAAGATCGAACTGGAGGACCAGAACGGCGACCGTATTGCCGGCAAGGATGCACTGCGTGATCTCACAAAGACCTGGCAGCTCGGCGGGTGGGGCATCCCGGAGACCAGCGCGCGCCGCGAGGTTTTCAACATCCTGTTGTCGATGCCGCCGGGAACGGATCGGCAGGCGGTGCGCGATGCGGCGCGGGACTTCGCGACGCTCGAGTTCGGCGACGGCCGCGCGTATGTCTTCGCGGCGCACGACGACGAAGCGCACCCACACGTGCATCTGAGCGTTCAGGTGCGTGGCCCGGACGGTCGCCGCCTGAATCCGCGCCACAAGGATCTCCAGCGCTGGCGCGAGCATTTTGCGGAGAAATTGCGGGAGCACGGTGTCGACGCGAATGCGACGCCTCGGCGTGCTCGCGGCGTGACGCAGCGCTATCCGAAGCCGGCCGTCGTCCATATGATCGCGCGCGGCGAAACGCCGAGGAACTGGAAGCCGCTGCCGACTGAAGCACAACGCGACTCGGGGTGGGTTGCGCACGGCGGCGTATTCGCCGCCTGGCGGGAGATGGCCTACGCGATGGCGAGGTCGCGTACGCGTGAGGATCGTGCGATGGCCGTTGAAATGGCGTACTTCGTTGGATCCATGCCGGTGCAACGAGACCGGCCTGTGCTGGGGCGTGAGCAGGATGCCCGACGCGAGCAGCCGGAGCGCCAGGTGCCGAATACCGTAGACCGCTCAGAGGATGCCAAGCCGGATATGGAGCGTTGATGTCCGGAGGGCGTGAAGGCCGTGCCTATCGCGCCGTGGATGGGAGGCAAGTGTATTTGCCGGGATGGTTGAGCATGTGGAAATGCAGCACGCGGTCGGTGGCGCAGTGTCCACTGCCCCGCGTGGAGAACTGATCTTCTACGGTTGGCACAGAGCGGATGATCCGACGGGGCTATTTTGATGGCGGCCTCGATCGGATGGTGTGGAGACTGCTGGTTTCGAGGCGGGCAGAGGGTGTAGCCTAGGTCCGCCCGGATCGTTCATCGATCGAAAAACCACACTGGTCCCGCCTTGAATGTCGCGAAGAGTAGAAAGAGCAGGGTGATCGCGAGAATCGGGATACCGTACAGTGCTACCGGGAAAAACAGTACGAGTTGGAGCGTCGATCCGCCCACACCATACGGCAGGTTCGTGTCCCGGACGTTCTCGTAGATCAGCCAGACGATAGCTGCAAAACCCATTGCGATGAGGACCACGCCACCCGACGTCGGTTCATGATGGAGGAATGCTGTGCCCCACGCGACGTATCCCCACCAGAGGAGATTGATGCCTATGGCCGCAAGCCAGAATCCACGCGTGGTGAAAAAGCTGTAGCCGAACCGACGCCGGCAGTGGCTGCCGAAGAGCTGGATACCCTTGGCAATTCCAGCAACTGCGCCAAGGATAATCGTAATTTTCAGAATCTCCATGGAATAATCTCCCGGATATTTGGCCCGATTGCATCGCTTGTTCGGTTGCTCAGAAAGGACTGTCATAAAGGGTGAATTGCTGATCGTCACTTTTTACCATAATAGATGGTCATGTCGTAAATGCAACGATCCCTATTTATTGATATTTTATGTATTGTTGTTATTGTTGATTTTATTTCATCGAGGCGAAAAATTTTTCACCAGGAACGAAGCTGCTGGCGGATGAGCATCACGTCGATACATAGTGACCCGATGCTCAACAGTTTCGACATGTCTTGTCGTAGGGCGCGGCCATATAGATCCAGGAGTAACTGGCTCCATGGGTTGTTATGACGCGCGTCAGAAATTTTTGTATGTATTCCGGAAAGCGAAGAATTTCCATTTCGATCGAATTTGGACAAGATGGGAATGTCAATCTGAGCGACGATTCGGTTGTCTCTCGTTGCGAAAGGAGGTTGATCGTCCCTCGCCAGAAAGACCAAAGTCGCAATGAGTTCAACGTCTTCATCCAGGCGACCATCAGCCGCATGACGCTCCTGAGCGACGGCAAGACTATAAGACAACACCATGTCCTTGCCGCGTTGGGTGATCCAGTGCTCGGCCCGTTTCAGCTCCTCGTTGAGCATCTGCAGGCGGCTGTATTCCCGCGCAGTCAATGTCGAGTAGCGCTCGCTTGACGGGAAGGGGACTGACATTCGTTCCATATCTGGCACCTGATGATGGGACACCGGACTTGCCTCGGGCCGGTCGTAGCTGTCTAGTCTCCTCATCCAAGTCCTCGGATACTACGAAGATCGTAGTATCTAACCAGGCTTTTTGCAACGATATTCGTAGCTTCGTTTGCCACGAGCTACCATGAATGTCTGCTGCGCAATCTGTATTTGGAACGCGGCTAAAGGAGGCTCGCCTGAAGTCCGGGCTATCTCAGAAGCAGCTCGGGATCGAGGCGGGGCTGGATCCCTTTGTCGCCAGTACACGCATTAACCGCTACGAACTTGGCATTCACAAGGTGGAGTACACCTTTGCCGTTCGTCTCGCGGAAGTGTTGCGTGTCCCGGTCGCGTTCTTTTACGCAGATGATTTCGAATTGGCTCGCCTGATTTTCGCGTTTGGCCGGCTGCCGAATTCACAGCGCAGCAAACTCGTGTTGCAGGCTGAGGCTTGGGCGGCCGAGTAGGGGGACTCGGCCGGGGTCATCGCCAGCGTCCCGAAGCAGCCATCTGGCGACAGCTTAGACTTGACTCGAGACCGGTCGTTGGAGCGCGTGTCCCTGCTGGTGTCGATTGCGGTTTTCTACTATCGCCATTGCGATGATGGCGGGTTATTTTGCTATCGGTTTTGTAAAATTGCGACGCATACCGGCGTTGGCAACCTCGCCCGACGTCCCGGGCGCGGCTGAGGCTCGCCCACTGGAGACGGCTGGCATGGATGGCATTGCCGGTAGCATCCAAGCCTTCCCGGCGGGATGACGGTACATGCCGCGAGCCCATGGGTCACAGTGGGCAGACGACCACCTGTCATCTACGCCACAATCTCGATCGATCATGATTGCCCCACGAGACTCTTGGTCCCGCCGGGCACCCTGTACCGCGGGAATATTCTGCTTGATGCGTCATACCGGAGAAAGAGGCCACGAGGCTCTCCCGGGGTTGGTACTGCAGGAACTCGCTACTCGTCCGCTCACCCATGAAGATCGACTACATCGCGCTATATCAGTACCGCAATTTTGCCCTCGCACGCATCAATCTTGCCAAGAACACCCTGGTCATCGGAGGCAATGACGTCGGCAAGACCAACATGATCCACGCGCTTCGGGTCCTGCTGGACAAGAGCCTGTCCGACGCCGACATTGAGCCTTCCGCACGCGACTTTCACTGCGCCCCGACGGGCCAGCAGGCGGATTCCTTCCGCATCCGCATCGCATTCTCCGAAGTCACCGAAGACGCCGTTCTCTCCCAACTCAAGGGCCACGTCAGTGCCGGTGGTCAGTTTTTCCTGGAATTCCGCGCCAAACGTGCCGATCTCTCCTATGCGCTCTTTGCCGGCCCGCAACCGGAGCTTCTCGAGGAAATTCCAAGCCGGTTCTATTTGAAGTATTTGCACCTGAAGTACATCCACTCGCAGCGCGACCTGTTGCGCTATATCCGTTCCGAGAAGCGACACCTCCTCCGGCTCGCACAGGAGTCCCGTACATCCGCCCAGGCGGAGGCCGACGCCAATGCTCTGCAGGGCCTGGGACAGTTATTGGACACGGTCAATGCTGGCATCAAGAACCTTCACTACGTGTCGGCGGCGACCCAGGATGTCAACGCGGAACTGCAAGCTCTGGCGCATCATCACGCCGGCTATGCCGTCGCCCTGGATACCGGCGCCATTGATATCCAGCAGTTCATCGAGCAACTGGAATTGGGGGCGAGCACGAACGGTTCACGCGTCATGTTGGGAGGAGATGGGCGCAACAATCAGATCCTGCTGGCCCTGTGGAAGGCCAAGAGCGTGCTCGAGCATGACCAGGAAAACGAGGTCGTGATTTATTGTGTCGAGGAACCCGAGGCGCATTTGCATCCACATCAGCAACGCAAGCTCGCTGCCTATCTCATCAGCGCCCTACCTGGGCAGACTATCGTAACCTCCCATTCGCCGCAGATCGCCGCCAGCTATCGGCCCGATTCGATCGTGCGTCTGCTGCGTACAAATGGCGCGACACTTGCCGCGAGCAAGGGCTGCTCGGCCTGCATCGACGAAGCTTGGTCAGGCCTTGGCTATCGGATGAGCATTCTGCCCACAGAGGCTTTTTTCGCGTCCGCCGTCATGCTCGTAGAGGGACCATCGGAGATGCTCTTCTATGCCGCCCTTGCACGCGCCCACGGCTTTGACCTGGATCAGCGCAATGTGTCGCTGCTGTCGGTCGACGGCGTCTCCTTTGAAGTATATAAGCGGGTTCTAGACGCGCTGGAAATTCCGTGGGCGATGCGCACGGACAACGATATCTCCGACATCTTGACAGGTTCCCTATCGGCCCGGGTACGCAAACGTCAACTGGCGGGGATGAACCGAGCCCTGAACCTTGCAGGACAGACACCCCTACAGCATCGCGATCCACCGTACGATCAGGCCGCGTCGCACGCCGACGGGACATGGGCCCGAGTTTCTAGTGCCGTGGCGCCCCATGGTGTCTTCCTGTCGCGTGTCGACCTTGAGAATGACATTGCCTCAGAACTCGGCGCTCTGCTAAATGGCTTCAATGGCATGAACGTGTCGGACGCCATTGAATATTTGCAGGGCAAGAAAGCCCTTCGGATGCAGGAATTTCTGCTGCACTGCGGTGCTCGACTCCAGGCACAGCCAAATGGAGACCTGCTGCGTCCGCTCCAGTATTGCCTCAACGTCGCCGCCCAAGCCTGATCCATGTCCACCTTTACCCCCACCCAGGAGCAGGACAATGCGATCACATTCCCGAAAGACATGGTGGTGGTCGCCCGCCCTGGCAGCGGCAAGACGAGCATTCTGACCCAAAAGAATCGTCGGTTACTGTCGGAGGTGCGCGATTACCAAGGTGTCGTCGCCATTTCCTTCACCAACAAGGCGAGCGAAGAACTTGAACACCGGTGCAAGGCGAATGGTTTCGATGTCAAGCAATCGTTCTTCGGCACGATCGATGAATTTTGCCTGCGCGAGATTATCCGCCCCTTTGCGCGCCATGTGAGGCGCGTCGCGGCCGAAATGGCCACGACCAAGGTTGGCGAGTTGCCCGAGACACTGACGCCGTTTCTGCCATCACGGCCGATCCAACATGCGCGCCTTGCCGATACGCCTCAGTTCCTGCCTTTTCTCTGGGCAGCACTCACACAGGGATATATCCCCCTTGAAGCGGTCGGCATGCTGGCCTGCCATATCGTGGATGAGTCCCCCGCTTGCCGGCGATATCTGCAGGCCCGCTACCGTGCCGTTTATATCGACGAATATCAGGATAAGTGTTCACGAGAAACTGGTTTGAAAAGCGGAGCCGTAGCCGCGTAGCAGCTCCGCGAGTTCAGCGTCGATGGTTTCCTTGGTCCAGGTGACGAAGCGACGCCATCGGTACTTCAATTGCCGCCA
>NZ_JAAGPL010000127.1:0-25672 GCF_017104785.1 Burkholderia sp. Ac-20353
CCGCACTCGCCGACGACGCTAAGGCGCAGCGCGGGATCAACGCGCTCGACAGCACGGGCGAGCTGCTGCTCGCGCTCGTGTCGGCCGGCCGCGCGCTGTCGCTGCGCGATCTCGCAGCCGTGGCCGGCATGCCGGCCGCGAAGGCGTTCCCGCACCTCGTGAGCCTGCTGAAGATCGGCCTGCTGAGCCGCGACGACGCGGGCTGCTTCGACGCGGGCCCGCTCAGCCAGGCGCTCGGCCTGATCGCGATGCAGCGCGTGTCGCCGACCCGCGACGCGGAAGCCGAGATCGTCGCGCTGGCCGAGGCGACCGACATGAGCGTCGCGGCCGCGACGCTCGGGCCGCTCGGGCCGACCGTGATCCGTCTCGAGGAATCCGCGCGGCCGCAGCACGTGAGCCTGCAGGTCGGCACCGTGATGTCGCTCGTCAACACGGCGATCGGCCGGAGCTTCGCGGCCGGCATGTCGGACGACGTGCTGGCCGGCCTGCTCGCCGACGAGCCCGTGCGCCTAGCGGGCCATCCCGCGCAGATCGACGACGCGTTCCGCGCGCGGCTCGCGGCGATCCACGCGGACGGGCTCGACTTCGCGTTCGACGCGCCGGTGCCCGGCATCGCGACGGTCGCCGCGCCCGTGTTCGATCACACCGGCAGCATCCGGCTCGTGATCGCCATCATCGGATCGTCGCGCGGCTTTCCGCACGGGCCCGACAGCGACCTCGCGCAAACGCTGCTGGCTGCCACGCGACGGCTGTCGTGGCGGTTCGGGTGGATCGGCGGGTCATGACGGACGACGAAGGTCTATGTTGCGTCGCGGCAACATATCACCGAAGGAATTCCCATATTACAAAATCTGATTTCACGAAGCGGTGGATTTGATCTACTATTAGGGTATTCCCTCACGGGTAATCCCTAACGCCACCTTGATGGGGCTTCGTCATGCAAACGTCTAATGTCTCCGACCGTTCCAACCAATCCGCTGGCTGGCTCGAGCGTTTTGGCTCGCTGCTTGCGGAAGCGTGGGCACACCACCTCGAAAACTGCGAGATCATCGCTCAAGCACACGCGCGCCTGCCGCGCTGAACGGAACGCGAGACACAAGCCGGCCGTATGAAGGCCGGTTTTTTTTCGTCCATTCGCTCACACCTGTATCGACGGCACGTCTTTCATGCAGCGCAGCGCGAACATCGAGCGGCTGTGGCGGATGCTCGAAATCCGGTACAGCTTCTCACGAAGAAACCGCTCGTATCCGGCGGTGCCGTCGACGGCAACCTTGATCCAGTAGTCGTAGTCACCCGACACGAGGTAGGCCTCGAGCACCTCCGGCAGCGCCGCGAGTTCCGCGCCGAAGCGCGCGAGCGCGTCGTCCTCGTGGCGATCCAGCGTGACCTCGAGAATCACGATATCCGCGTAGCCCAGCTTGCTCTGGTTGACGAGCGCGACGTAACCGTCGATGTAGCCGTCGGCTTCGAGCTGTCGCGTGCGGTTCCAGCATGAGGTCGTCGACATGCCGATCTGTTCGGCCAGTTCGGCATTCGACAGGCGGGCATTCTTCTGCAGTGCGCGGAGGATCTTGCGGTCCTGACTGTCGAGGGTTTTCGGCGAGCGTTCGCGTGCGGCCATGGCGTCCAGAATTTTCTACAGTAAATCGACATTCTAGCTGGACAGCATTCCAACTTGCGCTGCATTTCACTGGAAAACAGGAAGCATTTTTAGCTTCAGGCTTGATACATTTTCTCCATGCCTGTTGCCCGGCACGCTCCCCGCGACAACCCCCTCGCATCGGGACGCACGGCCGCGATCACGAGTTGCGGTGCCGGGCTGGCGGGCATTCGATATCCGCCGCCCGTGCGCAACACCGACTGCGCACGGGCGGTGCCTGCTTCCCTGTCCTTGCACTTCGTCATGTCGTTCCGGCTCTACCTCTCGTTCCTCGCTGCTTCCATCGTTCTCGTCTACGCCCCCGGCCCCGTCAACCTGCTCACAATGAATCACGCGCTGCGCGCCGGCTGGCGGCGTGCGCTACCTTGTGTCTGGGGCGGCACGCTCGCCGTGCTGCTGCAACTCGCGCTGACCGCGCTGTGCCTGAATTCGCTTCTTCATATCGACGAGCGCGCATTGACCGTGCTGCGCTGGGCAGGCGCCGCATATCTCGTCTGGCTGGGATGCAAGCAATGGATCAACCGCGCACCGCTGGTCGAGGCCGGCGCATCGACCTCGATCGGTCAACCGGCAGCGGACGCGGGACGCGCACTGTTCTGGCGCGGCCTCGCGACGTCCGGCCTGAATCCGAAAACGCTGCTGTTCTTTCCGTCGTTCTTTCCGCAATTCCTCAACGCCAACGCGGAATGGAGCGTGAATCTTCAGTATCTGCTGCTCGCGGCGACGTTCGCGCTGCTGTTCGCGGGTGGCATCGCATCGATGGCGTTGTTCTCGCACCGCCTGAGCCGAACCCTGCAGCGGCCAGCGCGGATGCGCGCGATGAACCGGTTGACGGGCGGCCTGCTCGTCGGGATGGGCGCGCTGATGGCCGGGTGGAACTGATCGGCCACCCTCTGGCGATTGCGTGGCGGATTGCGTGGCGAATTCCGCGTTGAAACCGGACGGAACGCGCCACGCCGCGCCGCGCCAACTCACTTCTTCGTATCGCCCGCGAGGTCGATCGCCTTGTCCGAACCGACTGCATTGCGCAGCTGGAATTTCTGGATCTTGCCGGTCGACGTCTTCGGCAGCTCGCCGAAGCGCACGACCTTCGGCACCTTGAAGCCCGCGAGCAACTGCTTGCAATGCGCAATGATCTCCTGCTCGGTCACGCTCGCGCCTTCGCGCAGCTCGACGAACGCGCACGGCACTTCACCCCACTTCGGGTCCGGCATCGCGACCACGGCCGCGACTGCGACCGCCGGATGCCGGTACAGCGCGTCCTCGACCTCGATGCTCGAGATGTTCTCGCCGCCCGAAATGATGATGTCCTTCTTGCGGTCCTTGATCCGGATATAGCCGTCCGGCGACAGCACCGCGAGATCGCCGGTATGGAACCAGCCGCCGTGGAAGGCGTCGTCCGTCGCGTGCGGGTTCTTCAGGTAGCCCTTCATGCAGATGTTGCCGCGGAACATGATCTCGCCGAGCGTCTCGCCGTCGGCAGGCACCGGCGTCATCGTGTCCGGATCGAGCACCGTCGCGCCCGCCTCCAGGTGGTAGCGCACGCCCTGCCGCGCATTGAGCCGGGCACACTCGTCGTCGGACAGGTCCGCCCAGTGCGCCTGCTTCGCGCAGACCGTCGCCGGCCCGTAGACCTCGGTCAGCCCGTACACGTGCAGCAGGTCGAAACCGATCTCCTTCATCTTCGCGATCACGGCCGGCGCCGGCGCGGCGCCCGCGACCATCGCGTGCACGGTGTGGTCGATCCCCGCGCGCAACTCGGCCGGCGCGTTCGCGATCGCGCTCTGCACGATCGGCGCGCCGCAGTAATGCGTGACGCGCTCGCGACGGATCAGGTCGAACACCGTCTTCGCGTCGAACTTGCGCAGGCAGACGTTCACGCCCGCCCGCGCCGCAATCGCCCACGGGAAACACCAGCCGTTGCAGTGGAACAGCGGCAGCGTCCACAGGTAGACCGCGTGCTTCGGCATGTCCCATTCGAGGATGTTGCTGAGCGCGGCGAGGTACGCGCCGCGATGGTGGTAGACGACGCCCTTCGGATCCCCGGTCGTGCCGGACGTGTAGTTCAGCGCGATCGCGTCCCACTCGTCCGCGGGCGGCGTCCACGCGTAATCGGCATCGCCGCCGGCGACGAACGCGTCGTAATCGGTCGCGCCCGCGAAGCGCGCGGGATCGGCCGGCATCGCGTCGGCGACGCTGACGATCTTCAATCCCGGAATTTCCAGCGCCGCGCGGTGCGCGAGCTCCGCGTACTCGGTGTCGACGATCAGCACCTTCGCTTCGCCGTGGCGCAGCATGAACAGTACCGACGGAATGTCGAGCCGCGTGTTGATCGTGTTCAGCACGGCGCCCGCCATCGGCACGCCGAAGTGCGCCTCGACCATCGCCGGGATGTTCGGCAGCAGCGCCGCGACGGTGTCGCCGCGACCGACGCCGGCCTGCGCGAGCGCGCTCGCGAGGCGCCGCGCGCGCACGTAGGTTTCGCCCCACGTGCGGCGCACGTCGCCGTGCACGATCGCCAGGCGATCGCCGTAGACCTCGGCCGACCGCACCAGGAAATCGAGCGGCGTAAGCGGCACGTAGTTGGCATCGCGGCGGTCGAGGCCGGCTTCGAACATCTGCGTCATGATCGTGTCTCCAGTGTGCCGAAGTCGCGTTCATGTCGACCGGGGGCAGTGCTTCAGCACCCTCTCCGGTTCGACACATCGCACTCCGGTCTCATGCAAAGTCAAGGCGCACGCGCCCCGGGTCGGTTTGATGTGGTTCAATTCGAGATAGCCTAACGGGCGCTATTGTGGGCCGTCTGTCATCGAAGCGACAGAGTGCCCGATGCGCGCCGCGCGTTATCCCTATCCTCGCAAACCCGGACCCATGCACGACGACGTTTTCGCCCCCCTCGACGCGCCCGCCACCGACGCGCCGGCCGAGCCCGGCCCGCTGCCCGCGCTGTTCGGCCAGTGCGCGTGGTTCCGCGCGCTCGCGCCCGAGCACCAGGCGCTCGTGCTCACCCACTCGCATGCCGAATGCCGCGACGCGGGCGACGTGATCGCGCGGCGGCTCGCGCCGTCCGAATACTGGATCGGCGTGCACCGCGGGCTGCTGAAGCTCGCGATCTTCAACGCGTCGGGGCGCGGCTGCACGTTTTCCGGCGTGCCGTCGGGCGGCTGGTTCGGCGAAGGCAGCGTGATCAAGCGCGAGCCGCGCAAGTACGAGGTGGTCGCGGTCCAGCGCTCGACCGTGCTGTTCGTGCCGGCCGATACGTTCCATGCGCTGCTCGACAGCAGCCTGCCGTTCACGCGCTTCGTGATCCACCAGTTGAACAACCGGATGGGCGAATTCATCGCATCGATCCAGAACAGCCGGCTGCTCGACGTCGACGCGCGGGTCGCGCAGTCGCTCGCGCAGCTGTTCAACCCGGACCTGTACCCGGACACGGGCGCAGCGCTCGCGATCTCGCAGGAAGAGCTCGGGATGCTGGTCGGCGTGTCGCGCCAGCGGATCAACCAGGCGCTGCAGCAACTGGAAAAGCTCGGCGTGCTGCGGCTCGCGTACAACCAGATCGAGGTAGTCGACCTGGCTGCGCTCGCGCGGGTCGGGATGGAGCAGATCTGAAGCACGCGGCGGCTGCGCCCGCGCGCGGCTCATGTCTGATGAATCCGGCGCATCGCGCCCGCACGCCAACCTGACGATTCCGCCAGTTTCGCGTCAGTGACGCGTGCCGGGCGCGCGCCTATCATGCGAGTGCCCTTCACCTCCGTCTGAACGCCGCCTCCCCACCGCTTCCATGTGGATCGTCAATCTCGCGCTCAGGCGCCCCTACACGTTCATCGTGATGGCCATCATGATCGTGCTGGCCACCCCGCTCGCGCTGATGCGCACGCCCGTCGACGTGCTGCCGTCGATCAACATCCCGGTGATCAGCGTGATCTGGAATTACAACGGGCTGTCGGCGAAGGAGATGACGGACCGTATCACGGCGGTGCATGAACGGATCCTGACGACGACCGTCAACAACATCCAGCACATCGAGTCGACCACGCTGCCGGGCACCGCGGTCGTCAAGGTGTTTCTGCAGCCGGGGGCGAACGTGCAGACGGCGATCGCGCAGACCGTGTCGTCCGCGCAGGCGATCGTCCGGCAGATGCCGCAGGGCGCGACGCCGCCACTCGTGATCACGTATTCCGCGTCGAGCATCCCGGTGATCCAGCTCGGGCTGTCGAGCAAGACGCTGGGCGAAGAGTCGCTCGCCGACATCGCGCTGAACTTCCTGCGCCCGCAGCTGATCACGATTCCCGGCGCGCAGGTGCCGTTCCCGTACGGCGGCCGCACGCGCGTCGTCGCGGTCGACATCGATTCGAAGGCGCTGATGTCGAAGGGCCTGACGCCCGCCGACGTCGTCAACGCGGTGAACACGCAGAACCTCGTGCTGCCGACCGGCACCGCGAAGATGGGCCAGACCGAGTACCGGATCGACACCAACGCGTCGGCCAACACGATCGCCGACATCAGCCACATCCCGCTGCAGACCGTGAACGGCGCGACCACCTATCTCGGCGAAGTCGCGGCCGTGCGCGACGGCTTCTCGCCGCAGACCAACATCGTGCGGCAGAACGGCCAGCGCGGCGTGCTGGTGTCGATCCTGAAGAGCGGCGATGCGTCGACGCTGAAGGTCGTGTCGGACCTGAAGGCGCTGCTGCCGAAGGTGATCCCGACGCTGCCCGAGGGGCTGACGGTCACGCCGCTGTTCGACCAGTCGGTGTTCGTCAATGCCGCCGTGCAGGGCGTGATCCACGAGGCGCTGATCGCCGCCGTGCTGACCGCGATGATGATCCTGCTGTTCCTCGGCAACTGGCGCAGCACGCTGATCATCGCGATCTCGATCCCGCTGTCGATCTTCACGTCGCTGATCGCGCTGTCGGCACTCGGCGAAACCATCAACATCATGACGCTCGGCGGGCTCGCGCTCGCGGTCGGCATCCTGGTGGACGACGCGACCGTCACGATCGAGAACATCGAGCGCCACCTGCACCTCGGCACCGGCCTGCACGACGCGATCCTCGAAGGCGCGGGCGAGATCGCGGTGCCGGCGTTCGTGTCGACGCTTTGCATCTGCATCGTGTTCGTGCCGATGTTCTTCCTGACCGGCGTCGCGCGCTTCCTGTTCGTGCCGCTCGCCGAGGCCGTGGTGTTCGCGATGCTCGCGTCGTACGTGCTGTCGCGCACACTCGTGCCGACGCTCGCGATGCTGCTGTTCCGCCCGCAGCAGGCGAGCGTCGGGCCCGATCATTCGACGTCGCGGTTCGCGCGCGTGCACCACCGTTTCAATCATGCGTTCGAGCGAATGCGCGCGTCGTACATCGTGCTGCTCAGCGTGCTGCTGGTGCGCCGCCGCTTCTACGCGATGTGCTTCCTCGGCTTCTGCGTGCTGTCGACGGCGCTCGTGTTCGCGCTCGGCCGCGACTTCTTCCCGAACGCGGATTCCGGCAACATCCGGCTGCACATGCGCGCGCCGACCGGCTACCGGATCGAGGAGACCGCGCGCCTCGCCGACGAGGTCGAGCGCGTCGTGCGCGAGGTCGTGCCGCCCGACGAGCTCGGCGCGATCGTCGACAACCTCGGGCAACCGATCAGCGGCATCAACCTGTCGTACAGCAACGCGGGCACGATCGGCTCGCTCGACGGCGAGATCCTGATCGCGCTGAAGCCCGGCCACGCGCCGACCCAGCATTACGTCGAGACGCTGCGCGCGCGGCTGCCCGAACGCTTCCCGGGCGCCGAGTTCTTCTTCCAGCCGTCGGACATCATCACGCAGATCCTGAACTTCGGGCAGCCGGCCGCGATCGACGTGCAGGTGCTCGGCAACGATCTCGCGAGTAACATGGCAATCGCGAGCCGCCTGATGAAAAAGGTCAGGCAAATCCCCGGCGCGGTCGACGCGCACGTGCTGCAGCGCAACGACCAGCCGACCCTGGTGGCGGACATGGACCGTACGCGCATGCAGCAGCTCAACCTCTCCGCGCAGAACGTCGCGCAGAACATGCTGATCTCGCTGTCCGGCAGCGCGCAGACGACGCCGTCGTTCTGGGTCAACCCGAAAACCGGCGTGCAGTACCCGCTCGCGATCCAGACCCCGCAATACGACATCGGCTCGGTCGGCGACCTGCTCGGCACGCCCGTGTCGGCAGGACGCACCGGCGCGCCGCTGCAACTGCTCGGCAACCTCGTGCAGATGCGCACCGCGAGCGAACCGGCCGTATTCACGCACTACAACATCCGCCCGGCGATCGACCTGTACGTGAGCGTCGAGGGCCGCGACCTCGGCTCGGTTGCGGGCGAGGTCGGCAAGATCGTGTCCGACGCGCGCGCGACGCTGCCGCGCGGCACCGAGCTGACGATCCGCGGCCAGGTCGAGACGATGCGCACGTCGTATCTCGGCCTCGGCGCGGGTGTCGCGATGGCGATCGTGCTCGTCTACCTGCTGATCGTCGTGAATTTCCAGTCGTGGCTCGACCCGCTGATCATCATCAGCGCAATGCCCGCCGCGCTCGCCGGCATCGCGTGGATGCTGTTCATCACCGGCACGCACCTGTCCGTGCCGGCGCTGACGGGCGCGATCATGACGGTCGGCGTCGCGACCGCGAACAGCATTCTCGTCGTGTCGTTCGCGCGCCAGCGCCTCGCGGCCGGCGCGCCGCCGCTGACCGCCGCACTCGAGGCCGGCGCGACGCGGATCCGCCCGGTGCTGATGACCGCGCTCGCGATGATCATCGGCATGGTGCCGATGGCGCTCGGGCTCGGCGAAGGCGCCGAGCAGAACGCGCCGCTCGGCCGCGCGGTGATCGGCGGCTTGCTGTTCGCGACGGTCTCGACGCTGCTGTTCGTCCCGCTCGTATTCGCCGGCGTGCACGCGCGGCTCGCGCGGCGGCGCGCGCGCAAGGCCGCTGGAAACTGAACCTCGCTTCGCATATTGACCGATCGAATTCATGGAAGAGAAACATCACAGCTCCGTCGGCATCCAGGTAGACGAACACGGGCTCGACCTGCCCGCGCGGGCGGGCGTGTGGCGCCGCGCGCGGATCGTGCTGATCGTCGTCGGCGTGCTGCTGGCGGCCGGCGCGGCGCGCACCGTCGTCACGAACGTCGTGAACCGCAACCGGCTCGACGGGATCACCGCGCAGAACGCACGCCAGTACGTGACCATCGTGCACCCGGCCGACGCTGCGCACGGCGGCCACCTGACGTTGCCCGGCACGCTGCGCGGCTTCGTCGAGGCGCCGATCTACGCGCGCGCGAGCGGCTACGTGCTGCGCTGGCAGGCGGACATCGGCGCGCACGTGAAGCAGGGGCAGCTGCTCGCGGAGCTCGACACGCCGGAGCTGAACCAGGAACTCGCTCAGGCGAGCGCGCAGCGCCAGCAGGCGCAGGCCGCGCTCGCGCTCGCGAAGACGTCGTTCGACCGCGCACAGCAGTTGCGCCAGCGCGATGCCGTGTCGCAGCAGGAACTCGACGACCGGCAAGGCGCTTACAACCAGGGCGCCGCGAACCTCGCGGCGGCCGACGCGAACGTGCGCCGGCTGACCGAGCTGAAAGGCTTCCAGCGCATCGTCGCGCCGATCGACGGGATCGTCACGCAGCGCAATGTCGATGTCGGCGATCTCGTCAGCTCCGGCAACGCGGGCCGGTCCCTCTTCACCGTCGTGCAGGCCGACCGGCTGCGCCTCTACGTGCAGGTGCCGCAGGCCTATGCGCAGCAGGTGAAGACCGGCCAGCATGTGAGCGTCGCGCAGGCCGAGCTGCCGGGCCAGACGTTCGACGGCACGATCACGCGCACGTCGGAAGCGATCGACGTGGCCACGCGTTCGCTGCAGATCGAGATCACGCTGCCGAACCCGGACGGACGGCTGCTGCCGGGCGCCTACGTGCAGGCGACGCTGCCGATGACACCGGCCGGCCGCCTGTCGGTCCCGGCGAACACGCTGCTGTTCCGCGCGGAAGGCCCGACGGTCGCGACCGTCGACGCGCACGGGCAGATCCGGCTGAAGCCCGTGACGGTTGTGCGCACCGTCGGGCAGACGCTCGAAATCGACGGCCCCGTCACGCCCGACGATCGCGTCGTCGTGAACCCGAGCGATTCGGTCGCGAACGGCGATCCGGTCGTCGTCGCGAACGCTGCGCCGCGGCCGGCGTCCGGCGCGGCCGGAGCGAAAACATGATGCGCATGACGCGTGCCCGCCGCGCGCTGCTGCCCGTTCCACTGGCCGGCACGGTCACGCTGCTGCCCGCCGCGCTGGCCGCCACGCTCGCCGCGCTCGCGACACTGGCCGGCTGCACGGTCGGCCCCGACTACCGGCGGCCCGACGTCGATGCGCCGGCCGCATGGCATGTCGACCCGGCCGACGCGTACTGGCATCCGGCCGCGCCCGCGCATGCGCCGCTCGATCCGGCGTGGTGGACCGCGTTCGGCGATCCGCAGCTCGACGCGCTCGAAGCCGACGCGCTGCACAACAACCAGAGCCTGAAGGTCGTCGCCGCGCGCTACGACCAGGCGAAGGCGACGCTCGCGTCGGTCGCATCCGCGCAGTATCCGGCCGTCAACCTGAATGCGAGCGGCCAGCGCTTCAAAATCTCCGCGGACCGGCCGCAGACGAACTACGCGGTGAACAGCTTGTCGACCGTGCAGAACGACATCCAGGTTGGCGCGAGCGTCAGCTACGAACTCGACCTGTTCGGCCGCGTGCGGCGCAGCGTCGAATCGGCGCAGGCGAGCACCGACGAGGCGCGCGACGATTTTGCGAACGCGCGGCTCGTGCTGACCGCCGATCTCGCGTCGAGCTACCTGTCGCTGCGCGAACTCGACGCCGAGATCGACGTCGTCAGGCGCTCGATCGACCTGCAGCAGAAGGCGCTCGACTACGTGTCCGCGCGCCACGACCTCGGCGCGGTGTCGGGGCTCGACCTGCTGCAGCAGCGCGCGCAGCTCGACGCGACGCGCACGCAGGCGCAGTTGCTGATCCAGCAGCGCGCGCAGGTCGAGACCGCGCTTGCGACGCTCGTCGGCACGCCCGCGCCATCGTTCTCGCTGCCGCCGCGCGTCGTGCCGATCAACGCACCGCCGCTGCCGACCGGCATGCCGAGCGACGTGCTGCAGCGGCGCCCCGACGTCGCGTCCGCCGAGCGCGCGATGGCCGCCGCGAACGCGCAGATCGGCGTCGCGCGCGCCGCGTATTTCCCGCGCATCATGCTGTCGCCCGACATCGGCTGGGACGCGACACGCTTCTCGGGGCTGTTCACGGTGCCGGCGCTGCTGTGGTCGGTCGGCGCGTCGCTGAGCCAGCCGCTGTTCGAGGGCGGCCGGCTGAAGGCCGGCGTCGATTTCGCGCAGGCCGGCTACGTCGCCGCGCAAGCGAACTACCGGCAGACCGTGCTGACCGCGTTCCAGGAGGTGCAGAATGCGGTCACGGGCCTGTCGGTGCTCGACGAGGCCGCCAGACAGGCGGCGGCTGCGGTCGACGATGCGCGCAAGCTCGTCTCGCTCGCGCAGGATCGCTATGCGGGCGGCCTGACACCGTTCATCGACGTGCTGACGGCCGAGCAGCAGCAGCTTACGAGCGAACGCCAGGCGGTGCAGATTCAGGGCCAGCGCGCGGCGCTCGTCGTGTTCCTCGCGAAGGCGCTCGGCGGCGGCTGGGACGCCGGCGCTGCGCCATCCGCGATTGCCACGGCCCCGGCGCCGGTTCACGCTGATAACGGGCGCTAACCCGAATACGGAATCGAACATGAAAGTCCTGATCGTCGAAGACGAACCGAAGGTGGTCGAATACCTGAAAAGCGGCCTCGCCGAGGAAGGCTGGGTCGTCGATACCGCGCTCGACGGCGAGGACGGCGCGTGGAAGGCCGTCGAATTCGACTACGACGTGGTCGTGCTCGACGTGATGCTGCCGAAACTCGACGGCTTCGGCGTGCTGCGTGCATTGCGCGCGCAGAAGCAGACGCCCGTCATCATGCTGACCGCGCGCGACCGCGTCGACGACCGCGTGCGTGGCCTGCGCGGCGGCGCCGACGACTACCTGACCAAGCCGTTCTCGTTCCTCGAACTGATCGAGCGGCTGCGCGCGCTGACGCGCCGCGCGCGCGTGCAGGAATCGACGCTGATCTCGGTCGGCGACCTGCGCGTCGACCTGATCGGCCGCCGCGCAACACGTGACGGCACGCGCCTCGACCTGACCGCGCAGGAGTTCCAGTTGCTCGGCGTACTCGCGCGCCGCAGCGGCGAGGTGCTGTCGAAGACGACGATCTCCGAACTCGTGTGGGACGTGAACTTCGACAGCAACGCGAACGTCGTCGAGACCGCGATCAAGCGCCTGCGCGCGAAGCTCGACGGCCCGTTCGCCGACAAGCTGCTGCACACGATCCGCGGGATGGGCTACGTGCTCGAGGTACGCGAGGACGGCGACGCAGAGAGACGGCCATGAAACGCTCGATCGCGCTGCGGCTGTCCGTGATGTTCGGCATCGTGTCGCTGCTCGTGTTCACGCTGGTCGGTGTCGGCCTGTTCGTGATGATGGAGCGGCAACTGTTCGCCGAACTGCGCGCGACGCTCGACACGCGTACGAAGGTGGTCGAGATGATCGTCTCGCATGCAACCACGCAGGCGCGCTGGCACATCACGCAGGAAAAGCTCGCCGATCTCCAGCCGCCGGACGGCTCCACCCATTACCAGGTCGACGGCCCCGATCCGGCGTTCCGCTTCGGGCATCCGGTGAACGGCACGCCGCACGGCGCGCCGTTCGGCACGTACCAGCGCTACCGGCTCAACGACAGCAGCTACGATGTGATGACGAAGACCGTGACGGTGGCCGGCAGCGGCGCGCGTCCCGACCTGAAGCTGATCGTCGCGACGTCGTGCGAGCGCACGCAGCGGATGCTGCGCCGCTTCGGCTGGACGCTCGCCGCGCTGATCGCGATCGCGACCGGCATCACGCTGCTGCTCGGCCGCGCGGTCGCACGCTTCGGCCTTGCGCCGCTCGACCGGCTGTCGCAGGAAGCGGCGGCCGTCAATCACGTGAACCGGGATCAGCGGCTCAAGACCGACGCGCTGCCCGCCGAGCTGCGCGACCTCGCCGCGTCGTTCAACGGCGCGCTCGAACGCATCCAGCAGGCATACGAACGGCTCGAGGCGTTCAACGCGGACGTCGCGCACGAGTTGCGCACGCCGGTCAGCATCCTGATCGGCCAGACACAGGTCGCGCTGACGAGCCGCGACCGCTCGATCGACCGGATGCGCCAGACGCTGCAGTCGAACCTCGAGGAATTCGAGCGGCTGCGCGTGATCGTCAACGACATGCTGTTTTTGTCGCGCAGCGATCGCGGCGAACGCGCAAGCGACCTGAAAGACGTGTCGCTCGCCGACGAGGTGCGGCGCATGCTCGATTTCCTCGAGATTCCGCTCGACGAGGCGCAATTGCGCGCCGAGCTGCATGGCGATGCGCGCGCGAGCGTGGACCCGTCGCTGTTCCGCCGCGCGATGACGAACCTGCTGATCAATGCGATCCAGCATTCGGCGCCGGGCGCGACGCTGCACGTGACGATCACGCGGCGCGACGCGCTCGTCGAAGTGTCGGTCGCGAACCCCGGCGCGCCGATCGACGTCGCGCACCGCGCGCACATGTTCGAACGCTTCTACCGGCTCGAGGAAGCGCGCGCGAACAGCAAGGAAAACCACGGGCTCGGGCTGTCGATCGTCAAGGCCGTCGCAGAGATGCATGGCGGCAGCGTGTTCGTCGCGTGCGCGGGCGGCGTCAACACGTTCGGGTTTTCGGTGTCGGCGCAGCCATGCGCCGGTGCCGAGCCACCTGCCACCGAGCCGGCGCGGGCGGCCGAGCCGCAAGCCGTACGCGCGCCGCGCGCGCTGCACTGACGCGCGTCGGGCGGCCCGCGCCAGCAAGCGCGTTGCGTCTTTTTGACGGGGCTTGCGTCGCCCTCGACGCTCCGCGCCGCCGAGGGCAGTTTTCTTCAATACGCGCCCGCCCAGCTCCTTTAGCCTCGATGCGACTCACGTTACGCATGGAGGCATCCGATGAGCATTCTGGTTTCGATGGCGGCGTTCGCGCTCGCGTCGTCGATCACCCCTGGTCCCGTCAACATCGTCGCGCTCAGTTCGGGCGCGCGCTACGGTCTCGGCGCGAGCCTGCGCTACGCGGCCGGCGCGACACTCGGCTTCGTCGCGCTGTTCCTGCTGATCGGCCTCGGCCTGCACGCGGCGCTCGTACGCTGGCCCGTGCTGACGACGGCGACGCAATGGTCGGGGATCGCGTTCCTGCTGTACATGGCGCTGCGCCTCGCGCTCGACGACGGCCGGCTGTCGCCCGATGCGCAGGTGGCCGGGCCGTCCGCGGCCGCGGGCGCCGCGATGCAATGGCTGAATCCGAAGGCGTGGCTCGCCTGCGTCGCCGCGATGGGCGCTTACGCGGCCGACGGCGACCGCGTGCTGATCGGGCAATTCGCGGCGCTGTACCTGGTGATCTGTTTCGCGTCGATCGCGTGCTGGTCGTATGCGGGCGCGTCGCTACGGCACAGTCTTGCGAACGCGCGCCGGATGCGCGTGTTCAACCGGCTGATGGCGCTGCTGCTCGCGGGCAGCGCGCTTTACCTGCTCGATGCTTGAATCCGGTCGATGCGGCACGCGCGACGATCGCGCTGCCGCGCGCGCTCAGCCCGCGTTCAGCACACGGCGGCGCGGTATTGCCCGGGTGTTGCGGCGGCAATCCGCCGGAACGCGCGCTGAAAGTGCGCCTGATCGGCGAACCCGGCATCGAGCGCGACATCCGCGATCGGCCGTCCACGGCGCAGTTCGGTGCGTCCGTACTGCACGCGGCGGTCGATCAGGAACGCATGCGGCGTCATCCCGTAGCGGGCATTGAACGCGCGGATCAGATACGAAGGCGACAGATCGGCCGCCGCGCAGATCGCGTCGAGCGTCACGGCCTGGCGGCAGTGCGCGGCGATGTAGTCGGCCGCGCGTGCGAGCTTCGCATTGTCGGCGGCCCGCGGCATGCCCGGCATCGCGGGACCGAGCGCCTCGTGCAACCGCGTGAAGAATTCGACCGCGGCGCTCTCCTTACCGAGCGGCTCGATGCCGGGCGCGACGAGCGTGCGATAGAAGCCCGCGAAATCCGCGAACAGGTCGCGCCGGTCGGTCAGCTTCTGCGAGAAGCCGTGAAAATCCGTGTTCGGATCGCGGCCGAGCGCATGCTGCAGCCGCGCGAGCCACGGGACATCGACGTAGACCATCCGGTACGCCCATGCGTGCGGCCCGTACGGATTGCACGCGTGCACCTGCTCGGGGTCGATGACCACGAGTGCGCCGCGCCCGATACGCTCGTTCGTCGCGCCGTTCAGGTAGGTGCTGGTGCCGCCGACGATCGCGCCGAGCGAAAACGTGTCGTGCGTGTGCTTCACGTAGCAGATCGCGCGTCCGTCGTCGACGGTGCGCGCCTCGATGAACGGCAGCGCGGCATCGCGCCAGAACGGCGACGGCACGGCGGGTTTGACGGTACGGCTCACGCGATGACTCCCGGATCGGACGGCAAGTGCCTACCCTACAAGACCGGCCCGCGCGAAGCAACCGCCACGCTGGCGAATCGCGCGGTTTCGCCTAAGCTTTGAGTTCCGGCCGCCGCGGCAGGTCCGGCGGCCTCCCTCCCACTCTCGGCCCTTTCACGACCATGCATATCGATCTGAACGGCAAGACGGCAGTCGTCACCGCTTCCACCGCAGGCATCGGCCTCGCGATCGCCGAAGGCCTCGCACGCGCCGGCGCGCGGGTCGTCGTCAACGGACGCAGCGAAGCGTCCGTGCAGTCCGCGCTCGCGCACCTGCGCAGCACGGCGCCGGGCGCAACCGTCGAAGGCATCGCGGCGGACCTGTCCGACGGCGACGGCGCCAGCCGCGTCACGCGCGCCGCGCCACAGGCCGACATCCTCGTGAACAATGCCGGCGTCTACGGGCTGAAGCCGTTCTTCGACATCGACGACGCCGAATGGATGCATTACTTCCAGACCAACGTGATGTCCGGCGTGCGGCTCGCGCGGCACTACCTGAAGGGGATGCTCGAACGGAACTGGGGGCGCGTCGTGTTCATCTCGTCGGAATCGGCGCTGAACATTCCGGTCGACATGATCCATTACGGCTTCACGAAAACCGCGCAGCTATCGATCGCGCGCGGGCTCGCGAAGCTCGCGGCCGGCAGCCGGGTGACCGTCAATTCGGTGCTGCCGGGGCCGACGCTGTCCGAAGGCGTGCGCTCGCTGCTGAAGGAAACCGCCGACGAAACCGGCCGCAGCATCGACGAAGTCGCGGTGGACTTCGTGCGCACGCAGCGCTCGAGCTCGATCATCCAGCGCCCGGCGACGCCCGCGGAAGTCGCGAATCTGGTGGTGTACGTGTGTTCGCCGCAAGCGTCGGCGACGACCGGCGCCGCGTTGCGCGTCGACGGCGGCGTGGTCGATACGATCGCGTAGCGGCGCTGTCGGGCCGGTCCGGGCGGGCTGATTTGGACGGACTGATTCGGACAGGCGGATCCGGACGCGCGTCGCCGAACCGCGGCGCTACGTTGCGCTGGCTTTCTGGGCCTGGAGCAGCCCTTTGCGATCGGCGTCCATGCAGGTATCGAAGCCGTACCGTTTGACGGTGCCTGCCTTGTCGAACACGACGAAGTACGGCCGATGCTGGTCGCCGTGATCGAGCTGGTAGTTGTAGCAGACGCCGCTGCCGTTGCGGACCATCCATACGCTGCGCGGGTTGCCGCCCGCGCGGACGATCTCGGTGCGCGTCGCGCCACGTGCGGATGCCGCCTTCGGCACCGGCAGGCGCGAATACGAAAACGGCAGGAACGTGTCGAACCACGAGCAGCCGCTCATCATCAGACAGCTCGCTGCCAGGGACAGCGTCGCCGCAGGCCGGGACATCGGGATCAATCGCATGCTGGGAAATCTGCTACGCCAAGCCGGCGCGGTCGAAACCGCCATGCTACTCGACCTTTGGATCCAGATCGAAAAGAATTGTAAAGACCCGCGCGCGAATCCGCCGAACCGCGGCGCGCCGGATTGCAGATCTTCAACAATCGTTGCGGCCGTGCGTGGCAGGCACCCCGGCATCACGCGACCCATTCGGCCCACAGCATCGTCAGCACGGTCATCAGCGCGGGGCCGATGAACAGCCCGAGCAGGCCGAACGTCTCGGCGCCGCCGAGAATACCGAACAGCACGAGCAGGAATGGCAGTCGCGCGGAGCTGCCGATCAGCACGGGTCGAATGAAGTGCTCTGCGATGAACACGACGACGAAGCCGGTCGCGGCCACCGCGATCGCCCACCCGGTCGCACCCTGCACGAACAGCCACAACGCCGCGCCGCAGAATACGAGCGGCGCGCAGAACGGCAGCATCGCGGCGACTGCCGTGACGAGGCCGAGCAGCGTCGCGTGCGGCACGCCGGCGAGCGCATACGCGATGCCGAGCAGCGCGCCCTCGCCGAGCCCGACGACGACGAGGCCCGTCACCGTGCCCTGCACGGCCGCGGCCATCCGCTCGATCAGTTGCGCGCCGTTCTTGCCGAACGCGCGCTGCGCGCCGTGCAGCAGCGCGCCCGACAGGCTGTGGCCCGCGCGCAGGATCACGAACAGCGTGACGAGCATGAAGCCGAATTCGAGCACCGCATGCGCGAGCCGCGTGCCGAACTGCCGGCCGACCGCGATGAACGTCTCGCTGTTGACACCCTTCATCGCGGTCGCCGCAGGCAGCGGATGGCCGAGATGCGCCTGCCACCACGCGGTGACCTGGGCGGCGCCGAACGGCAGCCGGTTGACGAGGTCCGGCACCGGGATGCCGCTGTCCTGAACCGTGCGGAACCACTCGCGCAGTTCATGCGCCTGACCGAGCGCCTGGATCAGCGCGATCGCCACCGGCAGCACGACGAGCAACGAAATCGACGTGGTGATCACGGTCGCGACGACGGTCGGCCGGTCGCGGAACAGCCGGTGCGATTCGAAGCGCTTCAACATCGGCCACATCGCGATCGCGATCACGCAAGCCCACGCGATCGCCGGAATGAACGCGCGAATCACCCACAGCGCAAGCGCCAGCAAGGCTGCATACAGCACGGCGCGGGCGACCTGTTGCGCACTCGGGCGCGCGGCGGATTCGGAAGACGGCGGTATGTGAGCGCCCATGGCCCCTCAGCTCGGAAGTAAAAAGAATGGCGGTCCGGCAGGCCTCGGGCCTGCACGAACCGCCATTCTATCGGGGTCGGGATGCGATCCGGCGCGCCGGCCGCGTCACACAGTTGCGCACGAATGCGGCGGGCCGGCCGGCGCCGCGTCAGGCCGCCTTCGCGGCGACCTTGTAGCGCTCGAGCCAGTGCGCGTACGGCGCGGGCAGCGTCCACGACGGCCGCTCGACACCGAGCTGCTTCGCCGCGTAATACGGCCAGTGCGGATCGGCGAGGTGCGCGCGGCCGACCATCACGAGATCGAGCTGCCCGTCGGCGACGACGCGCTCCGCGAGTTGCGGCGTATCGATGCCCCACGCGGACGCGACCGGCAGCCCAGCCTCGCGGCGCACGCGCTCCGCGACCGGCGCGAGGAACGCGGGCCCCCACGGAATCTGCGCATTCGGCGTCGAGAAGCCGACCGACACGCTCAGCAGGTCGAGCCCTTCGGCCTTCAGGCGCTGCGTGAGCGCGATTGATTCGGCGAGCGTCTCATCGTCGCGGCCGTCGTATTCGATCACGCCGAACCGCACCGTCAGCGGCAGATGCTCGGGCCATACCTTGCGGACCGCCGCGAGCGTCTCGACGAGGAAGCGGCCGCGATTCTCGGCCGAGCCGCCGTATGCGTCGTCGCGCTGGTTCGAATGCACGGAGAAGAAGCTCTGGCCGAGGTAGCCGTGCGCGAAATGCAGTTCGAGCCATTCGAAACCGATGTCGCGCGCACGCTTCGCCGCCGCGACGAAATCCGCCTGCACGCGCGCGATGTCGTCGCGCGTCATTTCCTGCGGCACCTTCGGCAGGTGCGCGCCGAACGGCACGGCCGACGGCGCGATCGTCTGCCAGCCGCGCGGATCGCCGCCGGCGATGTGATCGTCGCCTTCCCACGGCCGGTTCGCGCTCGCCTTGCGGCCCGCATGCGCGATCTGGATGCCCGGCACCGCGCCGGCCGCCTTGATCGCCGCGACCGACGGCGCGAACGCTTCGGCTTGCGCATCGGTCCACAACCCCGCGCAGCCAGGCGTGATGCGGCCTTCCGGCGACACGGCGGTCGCCTCGGCGATCACGAGGCCCGCGCCGCCGCGCGCGATGCCGGCCAGATGCACGTGATGCCAGTCGTTGACGACGCCGTCTTCGGCGACGTACTGGCACATCGGCGGCACCGCGATCCGGTTACGCAGTGTCACATCCTTCAGCTTGAACGGTTCGAACAGGGCAGACATCCATCACTCCTTTGGTTGGTTCTGCGTAAAACGAGGGGGCGCCCGTCGCATGGCGCGCGACGGGACGAAATGGGACAAAGCGTGATGAAGCGTGACGAAGCGCCACGCCCGGCCTTGATCGCCGCCGGGCGACGGGACGCAGGACGCCCGGCGCCGTCAGGCCCGCTTCAGTTGCGCGAGCAGCGCGGCGGCGGCCGGCTCCGACGACGCCGGGTTCTGCCCGGTGATCAGCAGGCCGTCGACCACCACATGCGGCGCCCAGTCGGGGCCGCGCTCGAAGCGCGCGCCGTTGGTCTCGAGCATGTCCTGCACGAGGAACGGCACGACTTCGGTCAGTTCGACGGCGGCTTCCTCGCTGTTCGTGAAGCCCGTCACGCGCTTGCCGCGCACCAGCGATTCGGCGGTCCGCGGATCCTTCGCGTGACGCAGCACGCCCGGAGCGTGGCACACGAGCGCGACCGGCTTGCCGGCGCCGATCGCGCGCTCGATCAGCGAGACCGAATGCAGGTCTTCGGCGAGATCCCACAGCGGACCGTGGCCGCCCGGGTAGAACACCGCGTCGTAGTCGTCGATCGACACGTCGGTCAGCTTGCGCGTGCTCGCGAGCGCGGCCTTGGCGGCCGCGTCCGCTTCGAAGCGGCGCGTCGCGTCCGTCTGCGCGGACGGATCGCTGCTCTTCGGATCGAGCGGCGGCTGGCCGCCGTTCGGCGAGACGAGCGTCAGTTCGGCACCTGCGTCCTTGAACGCGTAGTACGGTGCAGCCAGTTCCTCGAGCCAGAAGCCGGTCTTCTTGCCGGTGTCGCCAAGGGTGTCATGCGACGTCAGGACAACGAGAATCTTCATGATCGGGAACTCCTATCGAAAGGGTGGAAACAGGGCCGCGACTTGCGCGCGGCAGCGTGCCGGCCGGGCCCGGCCGGGTTCGCCGCCGGGTTAATCAAGTATTGGTTCACAACCGGTGGTTCGCGTAGTCAAAGTTCGGGATTACGTCCCCGAGCTATTAGACCAGTCGTCTAGCACGGGTGAATCATATCTGCTGAATAGACCAGTCGTCTAGTAAACAGCCGTTCGACCCTGCAGTCGTCAGGGACTTCACGCTGGCGCGCCATGTACGGACGCGCCAGCGCCCTTACCCGCGCACCGGCCCGTCGGTATCGCCCGCGTCGATCACCGGCATCTCGAGCCGCTCCCCGCGCACGCCGTCGACGATCATGCCGAGCATCAGCTCCGCGAGCGAACGCCCGGTCGCATGCCCGGTCGGCTGCAAGACGGCCGTCACGCGATGCGGATACGCAACGTCGTCGGGCACGCCGTCGTAGACGATCAGCGAGATGTCGTCGCCGAGGCGCCGCCCGCTGCCGGCGAGCGCCCGAAACGCGCCGCTGCCCGCGATGTTGTTGTCGACGAGGATCGCGGTCGGCGGCTCGGCGAGCGCGAGCAGCGCCTGCGCCGCGTGCAGGCCGCCGTCGCGCGTGAACGGGCACTCGACCAGCAAGGCCGGATCCGGCTCGATGCCGGCCGCGCGCATCGCGGCTTCGAAGCCGGCCCGCCGCTGCGCGGCGAAATTGAGCGCGAGCGGCGCGCCGATCATCGCGATGCGCCGGTGCCCGAAGCCGATCAGCCGCTGCACGGCCGCGTTCGCGCCGGCCGCGTTGTCGAAGTCGAACCAAGCGTACGGCTCGGCGCTTTGCGTGCGGCCATACGCGACGTACGGAAACCCGCGCGATTGCAGGAACGCGATGCGCGGATCGTCGACCAGCGTCCGCGCGACGATCAGCCCGTCGACCAGCTTGCCGTCGACGAGCCGCCGGTACGTGTCGAGTTCGGCGTTCGGCCGCGCCGACACGATGATGAAATCGAGGTTGCGCTCGGCGAGCCGCTCGGTAATCCCCGCGACGACCTCGCCGAAACGCGGATCGCCGAGATCGCCGGCGGCGAACGGGTAGACGATCCCGATCGCATCCGCCCGCCCCGTCGCGAGACGGCGCGCGGTCGGATCCGCGACATAACCCATTTCCTGCGCCGCCTTCATCACGCGTTCGCGCGTCGCCTCGCTCACGTCGTCGTAGCCGTTCAGCGCGCGGCTGACCGTCGTGCGCGACAGCCCGAGCGCGTCCGATAGCGCCTTCAGATTCACCTTCACGGTTGTCCCTTGCGATGTGCGGCCGGCAGTCCACGCGGCCTGCCGGCCAATTCTTTCGATTCTGTAATCAATGCTGTCAAATAAATATCTTTTGACGTCCAAACCGGTTTGAAATAGCATCCAAACCGGTTTGGACATCGATGCCACCCTCAGACGTTCCCTTTCCCACTTTTTCGAAACAACGCCGAGATGACACACTTTCGCCTTTTCCGCTCGCCCTCTGGCAAACGTTTGCAGCTCGCTGGCGGCGCACTGGCCGCCTTCGCGGCCTTCACGTCCGCTGCGCACGCGCAGGCGGCCGGCGCTCCGGCGCCCACGCCGCACACGCAGCAGGCCTACGACCCGGAAGGCAGCTTCACGATGCGCTGGACGCGCGCCGACATTCGCCAGATCGTCGCGCAGTCGCACACCGCGAACGCCGTCGACAAGAACTCGCTGCCGCAGGCGCTGACGATGCCGGCCATCCCGCAGGATTTCCCGCTGATCAACCCGAACGTGTGGGTCTGGGATACGTGGCCGCTCGCCGACCTGCGCGCGAACCAGCTCAGCTACAAGGGCTGGGAAGTGATCTTCTCGCTCACCGCCGATCCGCATGCCGGCTATACGTTCGACGACCGCCACGTGCACGCGCGGATCGGTTTCTTCTACCGCCGCGCCGGCATCCCCGCGTCGCAGCGCCCGGCGAACGGCGGCTGGACCTGGGGCGGCCACCTGTTCCCGGACGGCGCGAGCGTGAAGGTGTTCGGCACCGCACCGATGACCAACAACGCCGAATGGTCGGGCTCGGCACGTCTCACGCACGGCGACAACGTGAACCTGTATTACACCGCGACGTCGTTCAACCGCTCGGCGCCCGGTGGCGCCGACATCACGCCGCCTCTCGCGATCATCACGCGCGCCGACGGCCACATCCACGCCGACGACAAGCACGTGTGGTTCACGGGCTTCGACGATCACAAGGCGCTGCTGCAACCGGACGGCAACTATTACCAGACGGGCCAGCAGAACACCTATTTCTCGTTCCGCGATCCGTTCGTGTTCACCGACCCCGCGCACCCGGGCAAGACCTACATGGTGTTCGAGGGCAATACCGGCGGCCCGCGCGGCGCGCGCACCTGCACCGAAGCCGACCTCGGTTACGCGCCGAACGATCCGTACCGGGAAGACCTGAACGCGGTGATGAATTCGGGCGCAGTGTATCAAAAGGCCAACGTCGGCCTCGCGGTCGCGACGAACCCGCAGCTGACCGAGTGGAAGTTCCTGCCGCCGCTGCTGTCCGCGAACTGCGTGGACGACCAGACCGAGCGTCCGCAGATCTACATGAAGGACGGCAAGTACTACCTGTTCACGATCAGCCACCGCACGACGATGGCGGCCGGCGTCGACGGCCCGGACGGCGTGTACGGTTTCGTCGGCAACGGCATCCGCAGCGACTTCCTGCCGCTGAACGGCGGCAGCGGCCTCGTGCTCGGCAACCCGACCGACTTCTCGGCGCCGGCCGGTGCGCCGTACGCACAGGACCCGAACCAGAACCCGCGCGAGTTCCAGTCGTATTCGCACTACGTGATGCCGGGCGGCCTCGTCGAGTCGTTCATCGATGCGATCGGCCCGCGCCGCGGCGGCACGCTCGCACCGACGGTGAAGATCAACATCAACGGCGCGTCGACAGCGGTCGACCGGTTCTACGGGCGCGGCGGGCTCGGCGGCTACGGCGATATCCCGGCGAACCTGCCCGCGACGGGGGCCGGCCACGACGGCGGCAACCAGGGCAACGGCTACGGCAGCAACGGTAACGGCAATCGCCAGGGTAACCAGTAAGCGGCAGCGGCGCCCATCGCGCGTGTCGCGTGGGCGCCGCGTTTTCCCGGTGGCCGTCTGCTCCTGTCTGCTCCTGTCTGCTCTGATTGCCCTGCTTGTCCCTTTTGCCCTTTTCGCCCATCGCGCATGCCGCCACCAACGGCATGCGCCCTCCTTTCCAGCTTCGCGCGACGAAGCACGGAACGACGCATGAAACTTCCGCCTTACCGCTTTTCCCTTCGAATCGCCCCGTTGCTGCTCTCCGGCCTGCTTTCCGGCCTGTTCAGCGCGCACGTCGCGGCCGCCACCTGCGACACGCCGCCCGAACACGGCACGCCGCAATGGCGGCCCGCGCTCCATTACACGCCGCAGCGCAACTGGATGAACGACCCGAACGGCCTCGTCTATGTCAACGGCCGTTATCACCTGTTCTATCAGTACAACCCGGTCGGCCACGACTGGGGCAACATGTCGTGGGGCCACGCGACCAGCACGGATCTCGTCCACTGGCGGGAGCAGCCGGTCGCGCTGCGCGCGAACGCGACCGAGCAGATCTTCTCCGGCTCGATCGTAGCCGATACCCGCAACACGTCAGGCCTCGGCGCACCCGGCGACGCGCCGCTCGTCGCGCTGTACACGAGCGTCTACGACGCCGGTTCCGGCCACGCGCCCGGCACGCAGGCGCAATCGCTCGCGTACAGCGTCGATCACGGCGCGACCTGGCGGCCGTATGCGCACAACCCGGTGCTCACGCTCGAACCGGAATCGAAGCAATTCCGCGACCCGAAGGTGTCGTGGTATGCGCCGGGCGGTTACTGGCTGATGACGACTGTCGTCGCCGACGCGCACGTCGTGAAGCTGTACCGCTCCGACGACCTGATTCACTGGGCATTCCTCAGCGATTTCACGCTGCCGGGCGTCCCGCACGACGGCACGCTGTGGGAAATGCCCGATCTCGTGCCGCTGCCGCTCGACGACGATCCGAAGCGGATCCGCTGGGTGATGATCGTCAACGTGAATCCGTGGTCGATCGCGGGCGGCTCTGGGTCGATGTATTTCGTCGGCGACTTCGACGGCCGCACGTTCACGCCCGAACGCGTCGCGCCCGCGGGCTCCGATCCCGCGCAGTTTCGCTGGGTCGATCACGGCGCGGACTTCTACGCGGCCGGCACGTTCTCGGGCGCACCGGGCGCGCGGCCCGTCGCGATCGCGTGGATGAGCAACTGGGACTATGCGGCGAAGATGCCGACGGCGCCATGGCGCGGCGCGATGACGCTGCCGCGCGCGCTCGCGCTGAAAACGATCGACGGCGAGCCGCGGCTCGTCGTCACGCCGGCGCCGGCATTCGACGCATGGGCCGACGGACGGCCCGCCATGCATCTCGGCGACCTGAGCGTCACGTCGGCGCTGCGCGAACTGCCGGCCGCGACACGCGGCACCGTCCAGCGGATCACGCTGACGCTCGTGCCGCACGGCGCCACGCGCGCGGGGCTCGTCGTGCGGCGTTCGGCGGACGGCGCGACCGGCACGCGGATCGTCTACGACACCGCGCAGCAGACGCTGACGCTCGACCGTTCGCAATCGGGCGAATCGAATTTCTCGACCGCGTTCAGCCGGCAGCACATCGTGAACCTGCCGTTGCAGGATGGTCGGCTGCCGCTCGAGATCGTCGTCGATCGCGGCTCGGTCGAGGTGTTCGCGGGCGGCGGACGCACCGCGATCACCGACCTGATCTTCCCGCCCGGCGACGCCGACCGGATCGCCGTGTTCGCGGAGCATGGCGGCGCGACGTTCGGCGGGCTGACGGTGACGCAACTCGCGGGGCCGGACGATACCGGCCTTGCTTGCGGCGCGCCGCGCTAGCGTCGCGAACGCGCCGGCTGACGGCGCTCATCCGCCGTCAGCAGCGTTCAGTCGCCGTCAGCCGCCATCAGCCACTCAAAGCAGCCCCATCCCGCCCGACGCGATGATTTCCGCGCCGACGATGAACGCGGACTCCGGCGCGCTCAGGTGCAGCACGGTCGACGCGATCTCGTCCGGCGTGCCGAACCGGCCGATCGGCACGAGGCCCTTGATCTTCCCGGCGGTCGCCTCGAGCGTCGCGGCGTCGAAGCCGAGCTTGCCGTACAGCGGCGTCTCGACGGGCCCCGGGCTCACGACGTTCACGCGCACACCGTTCGGCAGCAGCTCCGTCGACAGCGTCTTCGCAAGCGAATTCACCGCGGCCTTGCTCGCCGCATAGACCGACGACCCCGGCATCCCGATGTGCGCGTTGATCGACCCGTTGATGACGATCGACGCGCCGCGGTTCAGCAGCGGCACGAGCGCCTGGATCTGGAAGTACGCGCCCTTCACGTTGGTGTTGAACACGAGATCCCACAAGTCCTCGTCGACGTCCGAGAACGGCGCGAGCTTCGCGACGCCAGCGTTCACGAACACCGCGTCGAGCCGCGCGCCCGCCGCGCCGATCGCGCTCGCGAGCTCACGCGCCGCCGCCACGTTGCCCGCGTCATTGCGAATCGCGAGCGCGTCGCCGCCGAGCGTGCGTTGCGCGGCGGCGAGCGCCTCCACATCGCGCCCGGTGACGAT
>NZ_JAAGPL010000128.1:0-25548 GCF_017104785.1 Burkholderia sp. Ac-20353
CGCAAGGGCGACGGCGAACCCGGCGCAGAGACCATCTGGAAGGGACTCACGAAAGTTCATATCGCTGCGGAAACCATGCGTCTATTGCGTGACGACGACGGTGACGGGACTTGCGTATAACGAGATGCACTGAATGGGGTTCGCCGACTGGCAATCACGCTCGGGGTCAGCGCTAATGCGATTGTCTTCGACGACGACGAACGCGAGCCCGACGACGCCTTGCGCTACCAGTTCGAAACAATCTCAAGGATGCCGGAAAGTGTCCGCGAACTCGCACGGGAGTTACTTGATGCGCTAATCGTCAGGAATCAAATCGCAGAGAAGAGGAAAGAAAAGCAGTAAACGAAGCGCGGGCCGTAAGTGCTGCAACACTCACGACCCGCTGACCACCACCAACTCAACCGAGGAGTTGATCATGGCTGACGCCAATCATAAAGCACGTTCAAAGCGACATGAACCGGAGACCACACTTTGGTTGCCGCTTCGAGACTCACCCGACCCTGTCATGTGGTCCGATCGGCCCTGCATGCCGTGGATGGAAGTGATCGACGCGCACTTCAAGCTGTTCGGATTCGAACCGGGTGGGCGCGTGTACCTCTCCATCAATCACGTCAGCAGGAAGATTTCCATCACACCGGATTGCGCGGACCCGCTTGTAAGGGGGCATGTGATGGAGCGCATCCAGCAAAGAGGATTTCAGTTTGATCTTCCAGGGATATAACTGCCGGGCTCGCCGCCCCCGATCGTGCCGGGGGCGAACTACACGACGAGTTCCTGCTCGCGCCTCCAAGGGCGAATGCGTGGCGTGAGCGGCACATAACCGCCACCGCCGGATCGACCCGCCTGCAGGTCGACCCGGCTACTCAAGCCAAGTATGACGCACAAGCGCCGGAATTTGCCGTTGCGCGCGAACTCGTCGCCGCGCCCGTACGTGCTGGATTGACTCAAGAACAGGTCGCCGAGCGGATGCTGACGACTCAATCGACCATCGTGCGCATGGAAAGTGGTCGCACGATGCCGTCGCTGCGCACGCTGTCCCGCTACGCCGAAGCGACGGGAAGCCGTGCCGTAGTACGCCTCGAGGTCGCAAAGTAGTTTGGGCCGCCGGTTGATGACTTCAGGCAGAAGCGACGGGGGCCGGTGCGCCTACACTCGTGCCGCAGCCCTCCAAGAGGCAACCGTAAACACTGGTCTTGTGATCAGTGAAAAGTGACTTGGGAGGGTTGAAAGCTATACCGCACCGCACATCTGCGAACTCTCCCGGCAACATTGACAGGGTGGTTACCCTTATTCGGTGCGTGCTACAGTCCTCGCACAATTTCTACAGAGGATTCGGCATGAGCTCTGCGTTCATTCGGGAAGGTGATATGACTTCGCACGGCGGTCGAGTGCTCGCCTGCACGTCGACCAACATCGTCTTCGGCAAGCCGCTCGCGCTCGAAGGTGACATGGTGTCGTGTCCCAAGTGCAGCGGCGTCTACCCGATCATCGGCGTCCGAGTTCGCAGCATGACGTTCGGCGGCCGCGCTGTGGCGACCGAGGGCGACAAGACTGCATGCGGTGCGACGCTGATCGCATCACAAGGCATGGCAACGGTAGAGCCGACCTCGGGCGCGGGCAGATCGGTCGGCGCCGGCAAAAGTGTAATCACGCAGACGACCGCGCAAGACGATGGCGCATATCGCGGCCGCTTCCAGCTCATCGACGACAAGACACGCGTACCGATCCCGAATCACCCATATACGGTGACATCGGCGGACGGTCAAACGATCCAAGGCACGACGGACGCGAGCGGCCATACTGATTGGATCAGCAGTCACCAAGCTGCATCGCTGTCGTTCCAGCAACCCGGGAGCGACGCATGATCGGCCGCTATTCCCCGGGGTCATCAACTGGGGGCTCAAGCACGAGTGGCCAGACAACGCAGGTTGGCTTAAGCGCCGCCAAACTCTCCGCGAAAGACCGAAAGGTTCTGTGTCACACGTTCTGCGAGTGCAGGCGGATCGGCGTCGCGACGAAGGCCGGGACCATCCAGCGTCAACGATGCGTCGAGATGCGCCTTGGACTGCCGAATGAAGTATCGAAGATGCAAATGGGCGTCCCAACGGAATACCGCCCAGAACAACCGTACGATATGACGACGGATCCGCCCGAGCCAATCATGGACTATGACGATCCGCTGGAGCCCAACACGGGCATTCGCCAGTGGATCAAGGACGTGTGGCCCAGCAAGGGCAAAAAATACGAGAAAGGCGACGTTCGCCGCCCCGATGTCGTGATCGTGAACGACCCGTCGAAACCTCCCGTGCAATCGAATATCAAGACCGTCGTAGAAATGAAATTCCCCGGCGACAGCTACGGCCCTGACCAGGAAGACGACTACATCGAAATCGCGGGCAGCCCGTCGAAGTTTGTCCACCTCGGCGCAGCCGATTGCGGATGCGGTGACGACGACGGCCAGAAGGAAACATCGCGCTCGAAGCAATCCGCGCGACAATCCGAGTTTGACGACTTGTTCGGCGGCAGCAGCAGCGCGCCCGGGGGCCCGCCGCTCCCGCCCGCGCCTTCTTTCCCGCCACCGGCATTCCCGCTTCCGCTTTGACGCCATGACGAACGACGAAATTGAAGCTTGGGCCAAAGATCCGCGCCGCGCGGACACCGTGCCCTTCGGGCTTTACGAGCCCGCGCACCAAAAAGGGATCACTGGTGCCGCCCTTGTAGTACGGGGCGTGCTCTACTTCCGCAACGGTTTCACCACCGAGGTTCGGCAAGCGCTGGTGCGCTGCTTCAAGCGGTACAGCGCGGCGATCGAGGAGTATCAGCACGCGCTCGAAGTAGCTGCTGGTCAGACGCCGTCGAAGTCCGGGCCGCTGCGTTGGTTCTATTCCGAGGGAGAAGAGCCGATCCAGTACGACAAGGCTCCGGGATTCGAAAGCCTCGCGGCGAGCGTCCCCGCTGATGAGGCCCTTGCAGTCGCGATGACCAGCGCCGAACATAAGCTCGCCACCGGATTCTATGAGTTCACGGTGTTCGCGCTTAGCGAAAAGAAGGCAGCGCGGAAACGCGGGCTCGACGGACTGGCTTTCACGGTACCGCGCGCATTTATCGCGCACCGCCCCGGCGTATTCGAAGCGATGTTCCGCGCGTTCGCTGAAGCGCTACCGACGGTCAGCGGCCATGGCGGGCTAGCCGTGAACGTGCCTCCGATGGGGCGGCGGCCGAACGAAGCCAGCGAGTATTTCTACGCGCGCCGCTTCGGGCCTGGTATCGACGTCGGCGATCCAATGCGCTCGACCGTCCGCAAGCTCTACACAAGGATCAAGACCGTTGACTGGCTGAATGCGCTCGACGGAGACCTCGTCGAGGCTGTCGGCGGCGCATCATCGCTCGGACTCCCGCCAGACTGGTTCGCCCGTCTTCCGCTGGGGAATGGCGGCCTGATCATTCAAGCCGGCGTCGCACCGGAGTCCGGCGTGTCCAATGGACCGGGCATACCAGTATCGCCGCCCGCCGCGTACGTCATTCTGAACCGCGCGCTGCAGCCGATCATCGCGGATGCCGTCGATACCCTGCAAGACGGGACACTGGACAGTACTGCACCTCTGTTAAATACGGCCGTAGCGACGGAAGGTTGGCTGCGCCGGTTCAACGTGCCCGATGACCAACTGAACGGTTTCTGGGTCGAGTTGCACAAGACGCCAAGGCTGCACAGCGGAACGGCCTGAGGCGACTGGATCCAGCTCTACAGTCATTGACCACCCCACCAGGCGCTGAAGATGAAGACGCCGGCTGAGGCATTCGCTTTAGCCGCTTAACCTGTGCAGGTTTCGCTGGGTCATTACACAGGTGGGGAGGTGCTACAACTGCACGTGTACCGCCCTCTAACCAGCCTCATCCTGACTGGTACTCGTAGCGAACAAGACATAACAGCCCGCTACATGCGCAGCGTACGGCGGTAGGTCAAGCCGACTCACTGACGCTGGTTGAAAACACGAGGGATTTTGAAAACGCGAAGGGGCTACGCAAACATCGCGTAACCCCTTGTCAGATATGGTGCCGGCTGCAGGACTCGAACCCGCCACCTGATGATTACAAATCAACTGCTCTACCAGATGAGCTAAGCCGGCGTAAGCCCGAGATTCTACCTCATTTCACGATCTTGAGGCGAGGTCTGCTGCCCTTCGCTCCATCACCGTCCGACTTCGGCGGTTCGTCCGCGCCTTCCGACGGTTCCTCGTTCGCGCCGTTGTCGGTCACGGCCGTGAGCCCCGCCGATGCGCCGTGATCGTCACCTTGCGGTTCGTCCGCTTGGGCTTCGTCATCAAACGTGCCCGAATCCTCGCCCTCGCCCGCGACCGCATCGACCTGGAACGCCATTCCCTGCCCGTTCTCGCGCGCATAGATCGCGAGCACGTTGGCAACCGGAATCTCGAGCTTGTGCGCCTTGCCGGAGAACCGCGCGGTGAACTCGATCCATTCGTTGCCCATCTGCAGCTGGCTCGTCGCCTCGAAGCTGATGTTGAGCACGATCTCGCCGTCACGCACGAACTGACGCGGCACGCGCGTCGAACTGTCGACCCTCACCGCGATGTGCGGCGTGTAACCGTTATCGGTGCACCACTCGTACAACGCGCGCAGCAGATAAGGTTTCGTTGAAATCTCTTGCATCACAATCCTCGAACCGGAGCGGGTCGCGCGACGCTGCGCGCGACCCGCTCCGTCATGCCCTTCGTCACGCCATTAACGACGCATGACCTTTTCGGACGGCGTCAGTGCTTCAATATACGCCGGACGGCTGAAGATCCGTTCCGCATACTTCATCAGCGGCGCCGCGTTCTTCGACAGCTCGATCCCGTAGTGATCCAGACGCCACAGCAGCGGCGCGATCGCGACGTCGAGCATCGAAAACTCTTCGCCGAGCATGTACTTGTTCTTCACGAAGATCGGCGCGAGCTGCGTCAGGCGGTCGCGGATCGCGAGACGTGCCTTCTCGTGGTTCTTCTCGGCCGCCTTGCCCTTCTCGTTCTCGAGCGTGCTGACGTGGACGAACAGTTCCTTCTCGAAGTTGAGCAGGAACAGGCGCGCACGCGCGCGCTGCACCGGATCCGCCGGCATCAGCTGCGGGTGCGGGAAGCGCTCGTCGATGTACTCGTTGATGATGTTCGATTCGTACAGGATCAGGTCGCGCTCGACGAGGATCGGCACCTGGCCATACGGGTTCATCACCGAGATGTCTTCCGGCTTGTTGAACAGGTCGACGTCGCGGATCTCGAAGTCCATGCCCTTCTCGAACAGCACCAGCCGGCAACGCTGGGAGAACGGGCAAGTTGTGCCGGAATACAGAACCATCATGTTTGCGTTTCCTCAAAAAAGCCGAGGGCCGGCGCGCGACGAAACCCGCCTGCGGGTTCCCCGTTGCGCCGGCCCCACGCCGGTCAGGCGTGATTACTTGATATCTTTCCAGTACGCGGCATTGAGCCGCCAGGCCAGGAAAGTCAGGACACCGAGAAACACCAGCACCCAGACGCCGAGGCGTTTGCGGGTCTGCTGGGCCGGCTCGGACATCCACGTCATGTACGCCACCAGGTCGGCTACAGCAGCATCATAATCCACCGGCGACAGCGTCCCCGGGGTCACCTGCTGAAAGCCGACGAGCGCGCGCACCTTCTCGCCCGTCTCCTCGTCCGTCTTTTCTTCGAATTTCGCGATGCGCTGCCCCTGCAACTGCCAGAGCACATGGGGCATGCCGACGTTCTCGAACACCGCGTTGTTCCAGCCGGTCGGCCGTGCATCGTCGCGGTAGAAGCTCCGCAGATACGTATACAGCCAGTCGCGGCTGCGCGCGCGCGCCTCGACCGACAGGTCGGGCGGCGGCACGCCGAGCCAGTTCTTCGCGTCTTCGGGCCGCATCGCGACGGACATCGTGTTGCCGACCTTGTCGGTCGTGAACAGGAGATTCTGCTCGATCTCCTTCTGGGGAATGCCCAGATCCGTCAGACGGTTGTAGCGCATCAGGTTCGCGCTGTGGCAGTTCAGGCAATAGTTTACAAACAATTGCGCGCCATGCTGAAGCGAAACGAGATTTTCCGTGTTATCGGGCGCCCGGTCGAGCGGAAAATTACCTTCCGCGGCCGGCACCGGCGCCGCGAACAGCGCACAGGCGGTCGCCCCGATCAGCGCGAGTGTCGAAAGCAGTTTCTTCATGTCGTTCTCTCCTCGCTCACGTTAATGGGGCTTGAAGCGCACCCGCTCCGGCGGCTGCTTGAACGTGCCAAGCGGCGTCCAGACCGGCATGCCGAGGAAGAACGCGAAGTAGATCAGCGCGCACAACTGCGCGATCATCGTCGAGACCGGCGACGGCGGCCGCGTGCCGAGGAACGCGAGGGTCAGGAACACGACCACGAAGATCCCGAGGAACACCTTGTGGAACAGCGGCCGGTAGCGGATCGACTTCACCGGGCTGCGGTCGAGCCACGGCAGGAAGAACAGGGTCACCACCGCCGAGCCCATCACGACGACGCCCCAGAACTTCGATTCCGTCAGGTACATGAACACGACGATCGCCGCCGACAGCACCGGCAGGCCAACCTTCCACTTGCCGCGCGCGCGCACAAGGGCGAGCACGCCGAGCGCCGCAATCACGATCATCAGCACGATCTTGAACGGGTCGGTGGTCGCGCGCAGCATCGCGTAGAACGCGGTGAAGTACCAGACCGGCGCGATTTCCGGCGGCGTCTGCAGCGGGTTCGCGGGGATGAAGTTGTTCGACTCGAGGAAGTAGCCGCCCATTTCCGGCGAGAAGAACACGATCAGCGCGAATACGATCAGGAACCCGCACACGCCGAGGAAATCGTGCACCGAGTAGTACGGGTGGAACGGGATGCCGTCGAGCGGGATGCCGTTCGCGTCCTTCTTCGCCTTGATCTCGATGCCGTCCGGGTTGTTGGACCCCACCTCGTGCAGCGCGACGAGGTGCGCAACCACGAGGCCGACCAGCACGAGCGGAATCGCGATCACGTGGAACGCGAAGAAGCGGTTCAGCGTGACGTCGGACACCACATAGTCGCCACGGATCCACAGCGACAGGTCCGGGCCGACGAACGGGATCGCCGAGAACAGGTTCACGATCACCTGCGCGCCCCAGAACGACATCTGGCCCCACGGCAGCAGGTAGCCGAAGAACGCCTCGGCCATCAGGCACAGGAAGATCGCGCAGCCGAAGATCCACACGAGCTCGCGCGGCTTGCGGTACGACCCGTACATCAGCCCGCGGAACATGTGCAGGTAGACGACCACGAAGAACATCGACGCGCCCGTCGAGTGCATGTAGCGGATCAGCCAGCCCCACGGTACTTCGCGCATGATGTACTCGACCGACGCGAACGCGAGCGTCGAGTCGGGCTTGTAGTTCATCGTCAGGAAGATGCCGGTGACGATCTGGTTGACGAGCACGAGCAGCGCGAGCGAGCCGAAGAAGTACCAGAAGTTGAAATTCTTCGGCGCGTAGTACTCGGTCATGTGCTTCTTGATCATGACCGTCCACGGAAAGCGCGAGTCGATCCAGCCGGTGAGACCTGTCGTCGTGACTTCGTTGTGTTCCGTCGCCATTTACGCTTCTCCTTTCTCGTCTCGGCCGATCACGAGCGTCGTCGCTGACGTGAACATGTAGGGCGGGATGTCGAGGTTCTGCGGCGCCGGCTTGTTCTTGAAGACGCGGCCGGCGAGGTCGTAGGTCGAACCGTGGCACGGGCACAGGAAGCCGCCCGGCCAGTCGTCCGGCAGGTTCGGCTGCGGACCCGGCGAGAAACGTTGGGAAGGCGTGCAGCCGAGGTGCGTGCACACGGCCATCACGACGAGGATGTTCTTGCGATCGGCCCGCGCGCGATATTCGTTCGCGCAGTACGCGGGCAGCGGCATCGAATACGGGGATTGGGAAGTCGGATCGGCGACTTCCTTGTCGGCTTTGACCACGTCGGCGAGCATCGCGTCGGTGCGGTTCAGCACCCAGACGGGCTTGCCGCGCCACGGCACGGTGATCATCTCGCCAGGCTTCAGCGCGCTGATGTCGACCTCGACCGGCGCGCCGGCCGCCTTTGCTTTCGCCGACGGCGCCAGCGACGCCGCGAACGGTACGACGGTGGCGACGCCTCCAACGCCACCTGCTACGGATGTCGCAATCAGCCAGGTACGGCGGCCGCTGTCGACGCGCTTGTCTTCCTTGTCTCGCATCACACGCCCCACTTCTGAGTTGGATTTTCCGTCTCGACTTTCCATTCCGCCGCTAGTTTGCTCGAATGGAGTCGCCATTTACAAGGCCCGGAGATGAAAATCCCTTCGAAGTATTTGATAGTCAAGGGTTTTCCCCCACTATCGGAGTGATTAAATCAAACCACTTTTAAGCACCCGCTTCATTGCATGTTTGCGATGCGCCGCCGCAAACCGACCGCTCAGACCGGGTTATGGATATCGATGAAAAGGTGTTCGAGATCGAAATGCTCGGATAAATGGGTGCCGAGCGCCTGGATTCCGTAGCGCTCGGTCGCATGGTGCCCCGCCGCAACGAACGCGACGCCGCTCTCCGCGGCCGCGTGCGTGACGGGCTCCGACACCTCGCCGGTCAGGAACACGTCGGCGCCGGCCTCGATCGCCGCGTCGAAATAGCTCTGCGCGGCACCCGTGCACCACGCGATGCGGCGCAGCTGCTGCTCCGGATCGCCGAGCACGAGCGGCGTGCGGCCGAGCAATCGCTCGACCTTCGCGACGAAGTGCTCGAGCGTCACCGGCATCGGCAGCGTGGCCATCCAGCCGAGCTCGCCTTCACCGAAGTGCGCTTCGCCGATCAGCCCGAGCTTCTCGCCGAGCTGCGCGTTGTTGCCGAATTCCGGATGCGCGTCGAGCGGCAGGTGGAACGCGAACAGGTTCAGGTCGTTCGCGAGCAGCAGCTTCAGGCGCTGGTACTTGCGACCGGTGATCTGCGGCGCCTCGTTGCGCCAGAAATAGCCGTGATGGACCAGCACGGCATCCGCGCCCCAATCGATCGCCGCTTCGAGAAACGCTGCCGACGCGGTCACGCCGGTCGCGATCTTTTCGATCTTGCGGCGGCCTTCGACTTGCAGGCCATTCGGGCAATAGTCCTTGAACCGCGCGGTTTCAAGGGTATTGTTCAAGTACAATTCGAGTTCGATCCGATCCATATAAACCTCTAGTCCATTCAGATGCTTAGACGCTTCTGGCTGTTCTTCGCGCAGGCAGTCACGGTGCTGCTCGCGCTGATGTTCATCGTCGTGACGCTCAAGCCGCAATGGCTGCAACGGCAAGGACAGCTCGGCAAGCAGCTCGCCACGCCGATCGTTGCACTGCGGGAAGTCGCCCCGGGCATCGGCGGCGCCCCCGCGACCACGTCGTATGCCGACGCTGCGCAGAAGGCGATGCCGGCCGTCGTCAACGTGTTCTCCAGCAAGGACGGCTCGCTGCCGCCCGATCCGCGCGCGAAGGATCCGCTCTTCCGCTATTTCTTCGGTGACCGCAACGCCCGCAAGCAGCAGGACGAGCCCGCGGCCAACCTTGGCTCCGGCGTTATCGTGAGCCCGGAAGGTTACATTCTAACGAACCAGCACGTCGTGGACGGCGCCGACCAGATCGAAGTCGCGCTCGCCGACGGCCGCACGGCCACCGCGAAGGTGATCGGCAGCGATCCCGAAACGGATCTCGCGGTGCTGAAGATCAACATGACGAACCTGCCGACGATCACGCTCGGCCGTTCGGACCAGTCACGCGTCGGCGACGTCGTACTCGCAATCGGCAACCCGTTCGGCGTCGGCCAGACGGTGACGATGGGGATCATCAGCGCGCTCGGCCGCAACCACCTCGGCATCAACACGTTCGAGAACTTCATCCAGACCGATGCGCCGATCAACCCCGGCAACTCGGGCGGCGCGCTCGTCGACGTGAACGGCAACCTGCTCGGCATCAACACGGCGATCTACTCGCGCTCGGGCGGCTCGCTCGGGATCGGCTTCGCGATTCCGGTGTCGACCGCGCGCACGGTGCTCGAGAGCATCATCACGACGGGCTCGGTCACGCGCGGCTGGATCGGCGTCGAGCCGCAGGACGTGACGCCGGAGATCGCCGAGTCGTTCGGGCTGCAGCAGAAGTCCGGCGCGATCGTCGCGGGCGTGCTGCAGGGCGGGCCGGCCGACAAGGCCGGCATCCGGCCGGGCGACATCCTCGTGTCGGTCAACGGCGACGAGATCACCGACACGACGAAGCTGCTCAACGTCGTCGCGCAGATCAAGCCGGGCGCGACGGCCAAGGTGCACGTCGTGCGCAAGGGCAAGGAGTTCGACCTGAACGTCGTGATCGGCAAGCGCCCGCCGCCGCCGAAGCAGACGCTCGACGAGCAGGACAGCGATTCGGAGTGACACCACGGGCGGCACGCCGCGGGCTTCGGACATGAAAAAAGGGCAGCCGTCGGCTGCCCTTTTTGCTGGTATCGGCCCGCGCCGCACTGCCCGCCGTCAGCTCGCGGCTTCGCCGTTCTCGGCCTCGGCTTCCGTCGGCTTCGGCACGAAGAACCGTGCGGCGACAATCCCGATCTCGTACAGCAGCACCAGCGGCAACGCGAGCATCAGCTGCGAAAACACGTCCGGCGGCGTGACGACCGCGGCGACGACGAACGCGCCGACGATCACGTAAGGACGGATCTCCTTCAGCTTCTTGATGGTCAGGAGGCCCATCCGGACGAGCAGCACGACGACGATCGGCACCTCGAACGTCACCCCGAACGCGATGAACATCCCGAGCACGAAGCTCAGGTAATTGTCGATATCGGTCGACATCTCCGCGCCAAGCGGCGCGTTGTAGTGCGCCATCACGCGAAAGATCGTCGGAAACACGAGGAAGTACGCGAACGCCATCCCGCACAGGAACAGGAAGTAGCTGCTGCCGACGAGCGGCGCGACGAGCTTCTTCTCGTGCTGGTACAGCCCGGGCGCGACGAACGCCCAGATCTGGTACAGCACGACCGGCAGCGCGATCACGAGCGCGACGAGCATCGTCACCTTCATCGGCACGAAGAACGAGCCGGTGACGTCCGTGACGATCATCTTGCCGCCCTTCGGCAGGTTCTCCATCAGCGGCCGCGCGAGCAGCCGGAAGATGTCCGGCGCCCAGTAGACGAGCCCGAGGAACACGACGATCACGGCCAGCCCCGCGCGGATGATGCGGTCGCGGAGCTCGACGAGATGGGAGATGAAGGTTTCTTCCGGGGCTTCGGCCGGATTGTGTTGGGGGTCGCTCACACCGGCCCTCGGTTGGATTGACGAGCGAGCATGCGCTCGACTCAGAAGAAGCGTGCCGGCCGGCGCAGGCTCGCCGGCTGGTGGCGCGCGACGCGCGCGGCGCCGGACTGCACCTGCGTGCGGCGCGTGGTGGTGCGCTTGTACCAGACAGGCGTCGCCGTCTGCTTGACCCGCCAGTTACGGCGTTTCGGCGTCAGTGCGACACCACTGCCGCGCCAGGTCGGCGCAGCGGGCGCATCACTGCCGCCGGTCGAATCGGTCGCGCCGCCGACCGCCGAATTCCACGCGGTATTCAGATCCTGCTCGTGTTCGCGCAGGTTGTCGTGAATCGTGGTCTCGACGTTGCGTGCGGCCGTCTCGAAATCGCTCTTCATCGTGCGCAGCGCGTCGAGCTCGATCTCGCGTGAGACCTCGGCCTTCACGTCGTTGATATAGCGTTGCGCGCGGCCGAACAGCGCGCCCGCCGTGCGTGCGACACGCGGCAGGCGCTCGGGGCCGAGCACCACGAGCGCGACGACGCCGATCAGCGCCATCTTCGAAAGACCGAGATCCAGCATGGAAATTGCCCGTCAGCGTGCCGGCAAGCCGACGTTATGCCTTGTTCGAATCGGAACGCGTCGTTTCCTTCGCGTTGACGTCCACCGTGCCCGAACGCGGCAGCTGCTGCGGATCGGCCGGCGTTTCGCCGTCCTTCATGCCGTCCTTGAACCCCTTCACGGCGCTGCCGAGGTCGTTGCCGATGTTGCGCAGCTTCTTCGTGCCGAAAACCAGCGCGACGATCAGCAGCACGATCAGCCAGTGCCAAATGCTCAATCCACCCATGATGAAACTCTCCTCAACCTTGCCGCTCGCGGCGCAAATCGCCGGCTATGCGCCGGCTTCGACTATCGACGCGGGAAACGCCCCGCGCCGTCAACCCATCCGGTGCCAGGGGCGCGGACCGGCCAGGATATGCGCGTGCAGGTGATACACCTCCTGCCCGCCGCCCGGGCCCGTATTGATCACCGTGCGGAACCCGGTTTCGCCGCCCGTATATGCGACGCCGAGCTGCTCGGCGAGCCGCGCGACCAGCACCATCATCCGGCCGAGCAGCGGCGCATCGGCTTCGTCCGCCGCCGACAGCGTCGGCAGATGCTTGCGCGGAATCACGAGCACGTGCGTCTCGGCCGCCGGGCGGATGTCGCGGAATGCGACGAACTCATCGTCCTCGTGCACTTTCGTGCTCGGAATTTCGCCTGCCGCAATCTTGCAGAACAGGCAGTTCGGATCGTGACTCATGTTGCTCCTGAAGGGCTCGCCGCGGCCGTGCGTCAGAACCACGCGCGCGAATCGAGCGCCTTGTTGTCGTTCAGGTACAGCCATCCCTTGATGATACGGTACAGCGTCCAGATCCACGTCGCAAACATCACAGCAAAACCGACGACGACGAACGCAAGCGCGAACCCGATCACGTAGGCGATCAACGCGCGCCAGAACGTGCGGATCTGCCACTCGAAATGATCGGCATACGGCGTGCCGGCCACGTCGTCGCGCTTCACGTAGTTGATGATGATCGCGATGATGCCGGTGATGCCGCCCGTCAGCCAGTGCAACGCATAGAGGCCGTACAGCACGTGGGTCAGCGTACGCAGGCCGTTCAGGCGCTCGCTTTCCGCTGCCCCCGAAACGGACGGCGGCGGAAACTGGCTTGGCGTATCGGTCATGATGCTACTCCCGTTAGATGACAATTCTTACAGTGTAGCGCCGCCGCGCACCGCAATGCGTCAGCCGCCGTTTTCCTCGCGCTCGCGACGCTTGCGCAGCGCTTTTTCCTCGATGCCCGACATCCCTTCGCGGCGCTCGAGCTCGGCGATCACGTCGGCCGGGCTCAGGTCGTAATGGGACAGCATCACGAGGCAATGGAACCACAGGTCGGCCACCTCGCCGACCAGCGCGGTCGGCGCGCCGCCCTGCCGCACGTCCTTCGCGGCGAGCACGACTTCGGTCGCTTCCTCGCCGATCTTCTTCAGCACCGCGTCGTCGCCCTTGTGGAACAGGCGCGACACGTACGATTGATCGGGATCGCCGCCCTTGCGGCTATCGATCACGGCTGCGAGACGCAGCAGCGTGTCTTCGGTCGTTTGCGTCATTTGTAGATGTGTTCGGGGTCTTTCAGCACCGGCTCGACCGCGACCCAGTCGCCGCCTTCGACGGTGCCTTCGAATTTCTGGAAGAAGCACGAATGCCGGCCGGTGTGGCACGCGATGCCCGATACCTGCTCGACCTTCAGCAGCACGACGTCCTCGTCGCAATCGAGGCGTACCTCGTGCACGTGCTGCACGTGGCCCGACTCCTCGCCCTTGAACCACAGGCGCTTGCGCGAACGCGAATAGTAGACCGCGCGCTGCGTCTCGATCGTCTTCGCCAATGCCTCGCGGTTCATCCACGCGAACATCAGCACATCGTTCGTCGACGCTTCCTGCGCGATCACCGGCACGAGGCCGTTGTCATCCCAGCGGACCTTGTCGAGCCACGCCGGCATTGCGTTATCCGTGCTCATCACAACCTCACCGGAATGCCCTGGTCGGCCATGAAGCGCTTCGCCTCGCCGACCGTGTGTTCGCCGTAGTGGAAGATGCTCGCCGCGAGCACCGCATCCGCGCGGCCTTCCTTGATGCCGTCCGCCAGGTGCTGCAGCGAGCCGACGCCGCCCGACGCGATCACCGGCACCGGCACCGCGTCCGACACGCCGCGCGTGAGCGCGAGGTCGAAGCCCGACTTCGTGCCGTCGCGGTCCATGCTCGTCAGCAGGATCTCGCCCGCGCCGAGCTCGGCCATCTTGCGCGCCCACTCGATCGCGTCGAGCCCGGTGTTCTTGCGGCCACCGTGCGTGAACACTTCCCAGCGCGGCGCTTCGCCGTCGGCGGACACGCGCTTCGCGTCGATCGCGACGACGATGCACTGCGATCCGTACTTGTCGGCCGCGTCGCGCACGAGCTGCGGGTTCGCCACTGCCGACGAGTTCATGCTGACCTTGTCCGCGCCCGCGTTCAGCAGGCGGCGGACGTCCTCGACGGCACGCACGCCGCCGCCGACCGTCAGCGGGATGAAGACCTGCGACGCGACCGCCTCGATGATCGGCAGGATCAGGTCGCGCTGGTCGGACGTCGCGGTGATGTCGAGGAACGTGAGTTCGTCGGCGCCCTGCTCGTCATAACGGCGGGCGATCTCGACCGGATCGCCTGCATCGCGCAGTTCGACGAAGTTGACGCCCTTGACGACACGCCCGGCAGTCACGTCCAGACAGGGGATGATGCGTTTAGCTAGAGCCATGATGTTGCACTAAGTGCCGCGGTTGGGGGCGCCCGACCAAGGGCACCCGGCTAGGGACGCCCGGCCACGGACGCCCGGCCAGGGGCGCCCGGCTGGTAACGCCCCGGGCGAAGGAACGACAGCCGGAATCAGGCGTTGTCGAGTTCGCCGTTCAGTTCGTCCGCGCGTTTCTGCGCGGCCGCGAAGTCGAGATCGCCGGAGTAGATCGCGCGACCGCAGATCACGCCTTCGACGCCCTCGCCCTCCACTTCGCAGAGCTTCTCGATGTCGTTGAGGTTCGACAGGCCGCCGCTTGCGATCACCGGAATGCCGACCGCCTGCGCGAGCTTCACGGTCGCCTCGATGTTGACGCCCTGCAGCATGCCGTCGCGGCCGATGTCGGTATAGACGATCGATTCGACGCCGTAGTCCTCGAACTTCTGCGCGAGGTCGATCACCTCGTGGCCCGTCAGCTTGCTCCAGCCGTCGGTCGCGACCTTGCCGTCCTTCGCGTCGAGGCCGACGATGATGCTGCCCGCGAACGCGGTGCATGCGTCCTGCAGGAAGCCCGGATCCTTCACGGCCGCCGTGCCGATGATCACGTACGACAGGCCGGCATCGAGATACTTCTCGATCGTCTCGAGGCTGCGGATGCCGCCGCCGAGCTGCACGGGGATCTCGTCACCCACTTCTTCGAGGATCGCCTCGATCGCCTCGAGGTTCTTCGGCTTGCCGGCGAACGCGCCGTTCAGGTCGACGAGATGAAGCCGCCGGGCGCCGAGATCGACCCACTTGCGGGCCATCGCCGCGGGGTTCTCGGAGAAAATCGTGGCCTGGTCCATATCGCCCTGTTTAAGGCGCACACACTGACCGTCTTTAAGATCGATGGCCGGAATCAGCAACATAGCAATCGGTTGTCGTCTGGGAAAAGAAAAAGAGCCGGGCGCACACTGGCCGTTCCAGTACCGCGCGGTCTCGCTAGTTTAGTACAACTCTTTCGGCGCTCAGAGCCCCATGCGACAGGCGTTTCGCGCCGGCCGACCGTGGCTCGCGCCCACGTTCACGGTTTCCAGTGTACGAAGTTGCGATACAGACGCAACCCGACTTCCGCGCTTTTCTCCGGATGGAATTGGGTCGCGAAGAGATTGTCCCGCGCGACCGCGGACGTAAACGGCGCACCGTAGACCGTTTCGCCAACCGTATGCGCCGGGTTGTCCGGCGTCACGTAATAACTGTGCACGAAGTAGAAATACGCGTCGTCCGGCACGCCGTCCCACAGCGGGTGCGGCTGCGACTGGCGCACGCGGTTCCAGCCCATCTGCGGGACCTTGAAGCGCGAGCCGTCGTCCTGCAGCCGGCCGTCGAGCTCGAAGCGCACGACCTTGCCGGGCAGCAGGCCGAGGCCGTTCGTGTCGCCTTCGGCGCTCCAGTCGAACAGCATCTGCTCGCCGACGCACACGCCGAGCAGCGGCTTGGTGCGCGACGCCTCGAGCACGGCTTCCTGCAGGCCCGATTCGCCGAGGCAGCGCATGCAGTCCGGCATCGCACCCTGGCCGGGCAGCACGACGCGGTCGGCCGCGCGGATCGCGGCCGGCGTGTCGACGATCGCCACGTCGGCGGCCGGTTCGGCCTGCTTGAGCGCCTGCGCGACCGAGCGCAGGTTGCCCATCCCATAATCCACAATCGCAATCGAAGTTTTCATCTCAGTGCAGGCAGTAACGCCCTCAGTCCGTTGACGATGAATTCCACCGCCAGCGCCGACAGCATCAGTCCCATCAGCCGCGTGGCGATGTTGATGCCGGTGCGGCCGATCCAGTTCGCGATCGGCTCGGCGAGCCGCATCGCAACGAAACACAGGCAGGCCAGGACCGCGCCGATCGCGACGAGCCCCGCCCGGTCATACCAGTGACGCGAGTTCGCCGCATAGATGATCACCGTGCTGATCGAGCCGGGGCCCGTCAGCAGCGGGATCGCGAGCGGCACCACCGCGATGTTGTCCTTCTGCTCGGCTTCGTGGCGCTCCTCCGGCGTCGAGCGCGTGTTGCCGGCCTGCGCGTTCAGCATGCTGATCGCCATCAGCAGCATGATGATCCCGCCGCCCACCTCCAGCGACCCGACCGAAATGCCGAAGAAGTCGATGATCTGCTGCCCGAGCAGTGTCGTCACCGTGATCACGCAGAACACCGACACCGACGCGATCCGGATCGTGCGACGCCGCTCGTCGTCCGTCTGCTGAGCGGTCAGGCTCAGGAAAAACGGCACCGCGCCGACCGGGTTGATCAGCGCGAGTAGCGAAATGAACGATTTGAGCAGATCCATCGCAAGCCGGCGCAGTGCACCGAAGCCGTGAGGTTGTCCTTGGCGTTCCGTCCCGTCAGAAGTTCAGAGGCTGCCTTTGGTCGACGGGATCTGCCCCGCCGCGCGTTCGTCGAGCTCCACCGCCATTCGCAGCGCGCGGCCGAAGGCCTTGAACACCGTCTCGAGCTGGTGGTGCGCGTTGATCCCGCGCAGGTTGTCGACGTGCAGCGTGACGCCCGCATGGTTCACGAAGCCACGGAAGAACTCGATCGACAGGTCGACGTCGAACGTGCCGATCCGCGCGCGCGTGAACGGCACGTGGAATTCGAGACCCGGCCGGCCCGAGAAGTCGATCACGACGCGCGACAGCGCCTCGTCGAGCGGCACGTACGAATGGCCGTAGCGGCGAATGCCCTTCCTGTCGCCGATCGCCTTCGCGACCGCCTGGCCGAGCGTGATGCCGACGTCCTCGACCGTATGGTGGTCGTCGATATGCGTGTCGCCGTGCGCCTCGACGTCGAGGTCGAACAGACCGTGTCGTGCGATCTGGTCGAGCATATGGTCGAGGAACGGCACGCCGGTCGCGAGCTTCTGCTGGCCGGTGCCGTCGAGATTGAGCTTCACACGGATCTGCGTTTCGCTGGTATTGCGAACGACTTCCGCCACACGCATGGCAATTCCTTGACTGAGTCGATGTAAATGGGGATTGATCGTTTCCGCGCCGCGGCGCCGTCAGGCGTGACCGGGCAGCGCGAGTTTCAATGCGGCCAGCAGGCGGGCGTTTTCATCGGGAGAACCGACGGTCAGCCGCACGCATTCGGCCAGCAATGGGTGCATTTTACTCACGTTTTTGACGAGCACCCGCTCGGTGAGCAGCGCGTCGAACACGGCGGCCGCGTCCGGCACGCGCACCAGCAGGAAATTGCCGGCGCTCGGGAACACCGTCGCGCCCGGCAGCGCGGCCACCACCTGCGCGAGGCGCGCGCGTTCGGCGCGCAGTTCTGCCGCCTGCGCGTCGAGCACGTCGAGGTGGTCGAGCAGGAAATCGGCGGTCGCCTGCGTCAGCACGTTGATGTTGTACGGCGGGCGCACCTTGTCGAGCTCCGCGAGCCATGCGGGCAGCCCGACCAGATAGCCGAGGCGGATGCCCGCGAGGCCGAGCTTCGACACCGTGCGCATCACGACGACGTTGTCGAACTCCGCCGCGCGCGACATCCAGCTGCGCTCGGCGAACGGCTGGTACGCCTCGTCGATCACGATCAGGCTGCGCTGCGCGGCCGCGATGATCCGCTCGATGCCCGCGTCGTCGTACAGCGTGCCGGTCGGGTTGTTCGGGTAGGCGAGGTAGACGAGCGCAGGCTGGTGCTCGGCGATCGCCGCGAGCATCGCGTCGACGTCGAGCGTCAGGTCGGCCGCGAGCGGCACGCCGACGAACTCGAGCTGCGCGAATTTCGCCGACATCTCGTACATCACGAAGCCCGGCACCGGCGCGAGCACCTTAGCGCCCGGCTTCGCGCACGCGACCGACAGCATGCTGATGATCTCGTCGGAGCCGTTGCCGAGCAGCACGTCGCACGCGGCGGGCACGCCCATCGCGTGGCGCAGCTTGTCGAGCAGCGCGGCGGGGCGCGGCGCCGGATAGCGGTTCAGCGCGACCTGCGCGAGGCGTTCGCCGAGGGCCGCCGCGAGCGGCGCCGGCAGCGGGTACGGATTTTCCATCGCGTCGAGCTTCACGAACCCGCTCGCGTCCGGCACCGGGTAGCTCGTCATCGCGAGCACGTCCCGGCGGATGATGTCTTGTGGCGTCGTCATGGTGTGCAAGCCGGCGTGCATCGCGCCGGCATCAAATCGGCAAGGCGGCGGCTGCCGCCCTGCCCGTGGTCTCCCCGTCGGCCCGCGTCGGCCCTTCAGCGCTGACGCGGGTCCCGTGCAAGGCTCGCCGGCGCTCAGTTGCCCAGTCGCCCCGCGCCCTTCATCCGGTACTCGGCGCTCTTCGCATGCGCCTGCAGCCCCTCGCCGTACGCCAGCTGGGACGCGATCTCGCCGAGCGTGTGCGCGCCTTCGGCGCTGACTTCGATCACGCTCGAGCGCTTGATGAAGTCGTACACGCCGAGCGGCGACGAAAAGCGCGCGGTGCGCGACGTCGGCAGCACGTGGTTCGGGCCGGCGCAGTAGTCGCCGAGGCTCTCGCTCGTGTAGCGGCCGAGGAAGATCGCGCCCGCGTGGCGGATCTGCTTGCCCCACTGCTGCGGCTCCAGCGCCGAGATCTCGAGGTGCTCGGGCGCGATGTCGTTCGCGATCCTGCACGCTTCTGCCATGTCGCGCACCTTGATCAGCGCCCCGCGCCCTTCGAGCGACGCGCGGATCACGTCCTGGCGCGGCATCGTCGGCAGCAGCTCGTCGATCGCCTTCTCGACGCGCTCGATGAACGACGCGTCCGGGCACAGCAGGATCGACTGCGCGAGCTCATCGTGCTCGGCCTGTGAGAACAGGTCCATCGCCACCCATTGCGGATCGGTCGTGCCGTCGCACAGCACGAGGATCTCCGACGGCCCGGCGATCATGTCGATGCCGACCGTGCCGAACACGCGGCGCTTCGCCGACGCGACGTACGCATTTCCGGGCCCGCAGATCTTGTCGACGGCCGGCACGGTCTCGGTGCCGTACGCGAGCGCAGCCACCGCCTGCGCACCGCCGATCGTGAACACGCGGTCGACGCCGCCGAGCAGCGCCGCGGCGAGCACGAGGTCGTTCTTCACGCCGTCCGGGGTCGGCACGACCATCACGATCTCGCCGACGCCCGCGACGCGAGCGGGAATCGCGTTCATCAGCACCGACGACGGATACGCGGCCTTGCCGCCCGGCACGTACAGGCCGACGCGGTCGAGCGGCGTGACCTTCTGGCCAAGCACCGTGCCGTCCGCCTCCGTGTACTGCCAGCTATGGCTGCCGCACTCGATCTTCTGCTTCTCGTGGTACGCGCGTACGCGTGCCGCGGCCGCCTCGAGCGCCGCACGGGCCTTCGGCTCGAGGCCGTCGAGCGCCGTCTGCAGCGCGTCCTGCGGCAGCTCCAGCGCGGCGACGCTGCCGGCGCTCAGCCGGTCGAAGCGGTTCGTGTAGTCGAGCACCGCGGCGTCGCCGCGCGACTTCACGTCGGCGAGGATCTGCGCGACCGAGCGCTCGATCGCTTCGTCTTCGCTCGCCTCGAACGCGAGCACCGCACGCAGCGCGGCGCCGAAGCCTTCGCTCGTCGAATCGAGTTTGCGGATGGTGATGGACATGGAGGGTTCCGTTTCGGTGTGCGCTTACGCGCCGCCCAGCGACGCGCGTTCGAACGCGTCGAGGAACGGCTTGAGCGCCGTGCGCTTGAGCTTCAGCGCAGCCTGGTTCACGACGAGGCGCGACGAGATCGGCATGATCTCCTCGACCTCGACCAGATTGTTCGCACGCAGCGTGCCGCCCGAGCTGACGAGGTCGACGATCGCATCGGCGAGGCCGACCAGCGGTGCGAGCTCCATCGAGCCATACAGCTTGATCAGGTCGACGTGCACGCCCTTCGCGGCAAAGTGTTCGCGCGCCGTCTCGACGTACTTCGTCGCGACGCGCAGGCGCGCGCCCTGGCGCACCGCGTTCGCGTAGTCGAAGCCCGCGGGCACCGCGACCGAGATCCGGCAGCGCGCGATGTTCAGGTCGATCGGCTGGTACAGGCCCGAGCCGCCGTGCTCGAGCAGCACGTCCTTGCCGGCCACGCCGAAGTCGGCCGCGCCGTATTCGACGTAGGTCGGCACGTCGCTCGCGCGCACGATGATCACGCGCAGGTTCGCGTCGGTCGTCGGCAGGATCAGCTTGCGCGACGTTTCCGGATCCTCGGCCACGTGCACGCCGGCAGCCGCGAGCAGCGGCAGGGTTTCCTCGAAAATCCGGCCCTTCGACAGCGCGAGGGTCAACGGCTGGTTCAACGGCGGGGTCAGCGGCGCGTTCATGCAAGGCTCCCGGCAATCCGGCGCACGTTCGCGCCGACCGCAGTCAGTTTGGCTTCCATCCGGTCGTAACCCCGGTCGAGGTGATAGATGCGGTCGACGAGCGTCTCGCCGTCGGCGCGCAGGCCGGCGATCACGAGGCTCGCGGACGCGCGCAGGTCGGTCGCCATCACCTTCGCGCCCGACAGCTTGTCGACGCCCGTCACGAGCGCGGTGTTGCCGTCGACGGTGATGTTCGCGCCGAGCCGGTTCAGCTCCTGCACGTGCATGAAGCGGTTCTCGAAGATCGTCTCGACGACCTGCGCGGTGCCCGTCGCGACCGAGTTCAGCGCCATGAACTGCGCCTGCATGTCGGTCGGGAACGCCGGGTATTCGGACGTGCGGATCGTCACCGCGGACGGCCGGCGTTCCATCTTCACGCGCAGCCAGTGCCCGCCTTCCTCGATCGACACGCCGGCCTCGCGCAGCTTGTCGATCACCGCGTCGAGGATGTGCGGGCGCACGCCCGTCAGCGTCACGTCGCCGCCTGCGGCCGCGACCGCGCACAGGAACGTGCCGGCCTCGATGCGGTCCGGAATCACCGCGTGGCGCGCGCCGTGCAGCCGCTCGACACCCTGGATCACGAGCCGGTCGGTGCCGATCCCGTCGATCTTCGCGCCCATCTCGACCAGCAGGTGCGCGAGATCGCTCACTTCAGGCTCGCGCGCGGCGTTCTCGATCACCGTCTCGCCGTCGGCGAGCGTCGCGGCCATCAGCAGGTTCTCGGTACCCGTCACCGTGATCATGTCGGTGACGATGCGCGCGCCCTTCAGCCGCTTCGCGCGCGCCTCGATGAAGCCGTGCTCGATGCTGATCTCGGCGCCCATCGCCTGCAGGCCCTTGATGTGCTGGTCGACCGGCCGCGCGCCGATCGCGCAGCCGCCCGGCAGCGATACCTTCGCCTCGCCGAAGCGTGCGAGCAGCGGCCCGAGCACGAGGATCGACGCGCGCATCGTCTTCACGAGCTCGTACGGCGCGACGAGGTTGTCGACGCGCGACGCGTCGAGCTGCACGTGGCTGCCCGTCATCTCGCTCTTCACGCCCATCTGGTTCAGGACCTTCAGCGTGGTGCGGACGTCCTGCAGGTTCGGCACGTTGTCGAGGTGGACCGGATCGGCCGTGAGCAGGCTCGCGCACAGAATCGGCAATGCCGCGTTCTTCGCACCCGACACGACGATCTCGCCAGACAGCCGGCGGCCACCCTCGACCACGAGCTTGTCCATCCCGTGTCCCTGCGTATCCCGATTGCCGGCCGGGTGTGCCGTGGCGACGCTCTCGACGGCGTCGCGCTCGTTGACGGTGACTTGCACTCAGTGTTTCCGGTTATGCGTTCTGCCATTCGGCGGGCGTCAGCGTCTTCATGCTGAGCGCGTGGATTTCCTGCTTCATGCGATCGCCGAGCGCCGCGTAGACGAGCTGGTGGCGCTGGATCGGCCGCTTGCCCTCGAACGCCGGCGACACGATCGTCGCGAAGAAGTGCTGGCCGTCGCCTTCGACTTCCAGATGCGTGCAGGCGAGCCCGCCCGCGATGTATTGCTTGACCTGTTCGGGAGTCGGCAACATGGTGATGCTCCTGTCGGTACGCGCCAGCCGCCCCCGGCGTCACGCTGCCCCGAAGGGCCGCGTGCGCCGCGGGCGGCGGCCGTTTCATTCAATGACGCAGTTTGTAGCCGGTCGCGAGCAGCCGCATCGCGAACAGCGCGAGCAGCACGAAGAAACCGGTGACGATCGCGAGGCTCGCGAGCGGGTTGACGTCGGACGCGCCGAAGAACCCGTAGCGAAAGCCGTCGATCATGTAGAAAAACGGGTTGAGACGCGAGATTTCGCGCCACACGGGCGGCAGCGAATGCGTCGAATAGAACACGCCGGACAGGAACGTCAGCGGCATGATCAGGAAGTTCTGGAACGCGGCGAGCTGGTCGAACTTCTCGGCCCAGATCCCGGCGATCAGGCCGAGCGTGCCGAGTATCGCCGAGCCGAGCAGCGCGAACGCGAGGATGAACACGGGCGCCGCGAACTGCATCGGGACGAACCAGACCGTTACGACGAACACGCCCGTGCCGACCGCGAGCCCGCGCACGACCGACGCGAGCACGTACGCGCCGTAGATGTCCCGGTACGACAGCGGCGGCAGCAGCATGAACACGAGGTTGCCGGTGATCTTCGACTGGATCAGCGACGACGAGCTGTTCGCGAACGCATTCTGCAGCACGCTCATCATCACGAGGCCCGGCACGAGGAAGCTCACGTACTCGACGCCCGGATACACCTGGACGCGGCCCGTCAGCGCGTGGCCGAAGATCGTCAGGTACAGCAGCGCCGTGACGACGGGCGCGAGCACCGTCTGGAACGACACCTTCCAGAAGCGCAGGATTTCTTTATAGAACAGCGTTTGAAAACCGCTCATGCCAGACCCTCGATCGCCTCGGCCCCGTTCATCACCTGGACGAACACATCCTCGAGGTCGGCCTTCCTGACCTCGATTTCGTCGAACGAGCAGCCCGCGGTGCGGCACAACGCGAGGATCCGCTCGACCTCGTCGTAGTTCGCGAGCCGCAGCAGGTGCTCGCCGGGCGCGCGGGCGGCCGGATCGGTCTCCAGTGCGCGCAGCTCGACGGGCAGCGAGCCGCCCGCGACGCGCAGGTACAGCTGCAGCCCCGCGAAGCGCTGCAGCAGCGCATCGGTGCGGTCGAGCGCGACCACTTCACCCCGGCGCAGCATCGCGATGCGGTCGCACAGCGACTCGGCTTCCTCGAGGTAGTGGGTGGTCAGCACGATCGTGTGGCCTTCACGGTTCAGCCGCGAGATGAATTTCCACAGCGTCTGGCGCAGCTCGACGTCGACGCCGGCGGTCGGCTCGTCGAGCACGATCACCGGCGGCCGGTGCACGAGCGCCTGCGCGACCAGCACGCGGCGCTTCATCCCGCCCGACAGCGCGCGCATGTTCGCGTCGGCCTTCTCGGTCAGGTCGAGATTGGCCATCACTTCGTCGATCCAGTCGTCGTTGTGGCGCAGCCCGAAGTAACCGGACTGGATCCGCAGCGTTTCGCGCACCGTGAAGAACGGGTCGAACACGAGCTCCTGCGGCACGACGCCAAGCGCGCGGCGCGCGCCCCGGAAGTCCTTGACGACGTCGTGGCCACGCACCGAGATGCTGCCTTCGTCGGCCCGGGCGAGCCCCGCGAGGATGCTGATGAGCGTGGTCTTGCCTGCGCCGTTCGGGCCAAGCAGACCGAAAAACTCGCCTTCTTCGACCGACAGGCTGACGCCCTTGAGCGCCTGAAGCGACTTGTAGCGCTTCTTGACGTGACGGATTTCTATGGCTGACATGACTGTGCGCGGCGCAACGGCCGCGACGCCTATTCTGTGCTTGCTGCGAAAGAAAAAGGGGGCCGATTGGCAGCCCCGCAAAACGCTTGATTATAGGGCAAACCGACGGGAGGAGACGGCCATCGGGGACGGCCATCCGGAGCCGGCACCCGGCAGCGGGCGCGGCGCGGATCAGCGAGTGAGCGTCAATGTCGCCCGTTGATGAGCGTGTCGACGCCGTACGCCTGCGCGAGGCTGGCGAGCTTCGGGGGGATGTTCTGGATGTCGAGGGTCGCGCCGCGCGAGCGCGCGGCACGCTGCCATGCGAGCAGCACGGCGAGCGCGGACGAGTCGAATTCCGCGAGCGCCACGCAGTCGACGGCGGTTGCGCCCGCGCCGATCTGCGCGAGACCCGCCGCGAGCGCGGCCTTCGCGCTCGCGTGGGTCAGCGAGGAGCCGGCTTCGAAGCCGCTCACGATGCCTGCTTGCTCGCGGCAAGCTCCTGGTTGCGCTGCGACAGGAACTGGATCAGGCCATCGACGCCGCTTTGCTGGATCTTCTCGTTGAACTGCTGCTGGTATGTCTGGATCAGCCACGCGCCGAGCACGTTCAGGTCATACACCTTCCAGCCCTGCTGCGTCTTGTACAGGCGGTAGTCGATCTGGACCGGCTGGCCATTGTTCATCGCGACCGTCTTGACCACGACGTCGGTGTCGTCCGGGCTCGCGCGGAACGGCGGGTACTGGATCTGCTGGTCCGGCTTCAGCTGCGCGATCGCGCCCGAGTACGTGCGGATCAGCAGCAGCTTGAACTGCTCCTGCACCTGCTGCTGCTGCGCCGGCGACGCCTCGCGCCAGTGGCGGCCCATCGCGAGCTGCGTGGTGCGGCGGAAATCCGTGTACGGCAGGATGTCCTTGTTGACGATCGAGATGATGCGGTTCGTGTCGCCCTGCTTGATCGTCTGCTGCTTCACTTCATCGAGCACCTGCTGCGTCGCGCCCTTGATCAGCGCCTGCGGGTTCGACTGGTCGACTTGCGCATGCGCCGCGCTACCGAACGAGAACAGCGCCGCGAAAACGGGGATCAGGAACAGTTTCTTCATAAGTTTGACCTGCATGGGTGAGTCGATGCGGAGGTTGGAGCCCGTAGCTTACGCGCAAGTTCGCGACCGCTACCGACTCAATCGTTTCCGCCTGTAACGAATGTAAGTCCGATCAATGCAGCCGGATGCTCGGGAAGCGCAGCCCGCCGGGCGCGGGCGGCGCCACCTGCATCGGCGGCACGGTCGTTTCGCTGGACGGATTCGGCGAACCGGCCGCTTCCGACCCCGG